>CADBQN010000044.1 GCA_902796855.1 uncultured Bacillota bacterium
CTGGGCCGGGATCATCCCCTGATCCCCGCGGGACGGCGGGAGGCCTTTTTTGAGCGGATGCTGACCCCGGCGATGAACGTGCTGTCCCGCCGCTTTTTTATGGAGGTCTCCCGGGGGAGTCCGGCGGATCTCCTCTGCGACGGCGGCAAATGCGTCGGCAGCGGCGTCGGTGAGATCGGCGCCGCGGTGGCCTTTGCCGGCAACATCCTCCTTGATTTCCGTCCCCGGGTCATGGCCGGGGCGCTCCGTTCGCCCCATCCGGCCTTTACCGGGCTGCTGGCCGAGGCGATGACGGCAAACATCCGCACCGTCCGGAGCTACACCCGGGGCGAGCTCCCCCCGGCGGAGCTGCTCACCGATTGGTTCTGCGAGGAATTTGAAACGGTGCTGGGCGATCTTCGCCCCCGCTCCCCCGATGAGGAACTGGAAGCGAAAGCCCTGGAACTGAAGGAAGAACTCACCGCCTCGGCCTGGCTCTGGAAAAAGGGGCGGCGCACGGCCCACCGCCGGGTGAAAATACGGGAAGGCGTCTATCTGAGCTGTCACGAGAAGAACGGCCGCCTCTACGCGCTGGAAAGCGAAAGCGGGACGGTGACCAAAGCCTATCGTCTCGACGGCGGCGGCGCGGCGGCGCTGGCCTGCCCGGAACGTGTCACGCCGGAACAATGGCTGGAAGAAATCAGATAACGCCGCCTTCGGCGGCAGAAGCACGGGAAAGAGCGGAAAAACCGCCGCTTTCCCCGGACAGGGGGTAGAGAATTTTGAACGCGCGTCCCTATGAAATCATCGAAGGTCTGCTCTACAGCGAAGACCATTTCTGGATCAAAGAAGAAGAAAACGGCGTCTGTGTCGTCGGTCTCACCGATTACGGTCAACACTGTGTCGGCGATATCCTGTATCTGGAGATCGACGGGGAAGCCGGCGACGTCGCCGCCGGCCGTTCTTTCGGCTCCTTAGAGGCGGGCAAATGGGTGGGCGGTCTGATCTCCCCGCTCAACGGCGTTCTCCGCGAGGTCAACGCGGCGCTTTCCGACCGCCCCGGGATCATCAACGAAGACCCCTACGGCGCCGGCTGGATCATCAAAGCGGAGCGGACCGGGGACTTTCCCGCCGGGCTGATGGACGGCGCGGCCTATGGCGATTTTGTGGAAGAGGAGATCGAAAGCGAGGGCGCAGAATGAAAAAGCGATGGCGGCTGCTGGATACGGGGCATCTCACCGCCGCGGAAAACATGGCCCTCGACCGTGTTCTGCTGGAATGCAAAAGCGAGGGCCTCTCCCCGGACACCCTGCGCTTCCTGCAGTTCCGGCCCCACAGCGTTTTGGTCGGCCGTCACCAGTCCGTCGCCCTCGAGGTGGAGGAGGATTACTGCCGCCGCCGTGGCATCGACATCTGCCGCCGGATCACCGGCGGGGGAAACCTCTATTGGGACGAGTCCCAGATCGGCTGGGAGATCTTTACCGACCGCCGCGGCGGGGGCATGCCCAGCCGCCCCGAGGAACTATACGAAAAAATCTGTCAGTGCTGCGTCGCCGGTCTGGCCCGGCTGGGCGTGGAAGCGCGGTATCGGCCGAAGAACGATATTGAGGTCGCCGGGCGGAAGATCAGCGGCACCGGCGGCAAAGCCTACGGCGGCGCCTTTCTGTATCAGGGCTCTCTGCTGACGGACTTTGACGTGGATACGATGGTGAAGGCGCTGCGGCTGCCGGTCTCAAAACTTGACGACAAAGCCGTCTCCTCCTTTCGCCGCCGCGTCGTCAGTCTGAAAGAGCTGCTGCCGGAGACGCTCCCCGCCGCGGAAATCAAGGCCGCCCTGACCGCCGGTTTCGCCGAGAGCCTCGGCGTCGCCTTTGAGCCGGGTGGCCTGCTGCCCGAGGAAGAGCGGCGCTTTCGGGCGCTCCTGCCCCATTTCCGTTCTCGGCGCTGGATCTACGGCCGTCACGACGGTCAGCGGAACGATCTTTTCGTTCACGATCACAAGTGCCGGGGCGGCCTCATCCGCGTCTCCCTGCGGCTGGACGGCCCGCGGGAGCTGATCAAAAGCGCCTGTATCACCGGCGATTTTTTCCTGGAACCGGAGCGCGCCGTCCTCGATCTGGAAGCGGCGCTGAAAAACACCTCCTCCCGGCCGGAACGGATCCGCGGGAATATCCTCGCTTTTTTCAAAAGGGCGTCTTTTGACGCCCCCTACCTCACGCCGGAAGACTTTGCCGCCGCCGTCATCGCCGCGGCAAAACGTCAGAAAGAAGGGGAACACCATGCGGACGAAAGAGAAGTATGACCTCATCATCATCGGCGCGGGCCCCGGCGGCAGCGCCGCCGCCTTGGCCGCGGCGAAGCGCTGTTCCGTCGCCGTCATCGAGCGGCGGGAACGGTGCGGCGTCCCCGTTCAATGCGGCGAATACGCGCCGCTGCTCCTGAAAAGGCTGGCTCCTTGGGAAAGCCGCTTCGCCGCCCAGTATCTGGAAGGCTTCGACGGCTTCATCTGCGGCGAGAAGAGCTTTTCCCGGGACGCTCCCGGTTACGTCCTGCGCCGGTCGCTGTATGACGGCGCTCTGGCCGCCGCTGCGGCCGATGCCGGCGTCGATTTTTTCCAGCCGGCAAAGGCTGTGGACTGCACCGGCAACGGTGTCATCATCGACGTCGGCGGCACGCGGCGGGAGTTGAAATCGTCCTTCCTCATCGGCGCCGACGGTCCCCGCTCCCTGCTCCGTCAGTGGTTCGGCCTGCGGGAGCAGCCGCTGATGTCGGCGGTTCAGTGGTCGCTGACGCTGGCTTCGCCGCTGAAACGGGCGGAATTCTATTTTGATCCCCGTTTCCGCTGGGGCTACGGTTGGCTCTTCCCCAAAGGAGACACGGCCAATGTGGGCGTCGCCGCCCGGACGGAGCCGGGGGAGCGCCTGACGTCGCTGCTGAGCGCCTTTGCCCGCCGTCTCGTCGAGGCGGGGCGTCTGCGCCCCGGCCCGCCGCTGGCAAAGAGCGGCGGCTGGATCCCGGTGGGCGGCCCCGACGTGACGATGATTTTTCCCCGCTGTCTCTTCGTGGGCGACGCCGGTGGTTTCGCCCATCCTGTCAGCGGCAGCGGGATCGTGAACGCCGTTCTCACCGGCAGACTGGCCGGGGAGGCCGTCACGGCGGCGCTGAACGGTTCCGCGGAGGGGATCGCCGGTTACGACCGGGCGTGGCGGCGGCTCCTGGGCCGTCCTCTCGACCGGGCCGCGGAAAACCGCCGCCTGCTGCAGCTGGGCTGGACCGATGACGAGGAGCGGTTCCGCCGTTTGATCCTCCATTGCTGGGGACCGTTTTCATAAAAAAGGAGAAATGACATGGGCAACATCGCCAGGGAAAGCCCTCTTTGGGTCAAGACCAGTCTGGCCGCGGCCATCGGCCTGGGGCTGGAACCGGGCAGGTTCTATCGGAACGCCGAGGCGACCTGTCTGAATCTGCTGCTCTGCTACGAAAAGGGGTGCGCGGCGTCGTGCGCTTACTGCGGCCTGGGCCGGAACCGCGCGGCGGCCGGGGAAAAGACTTTTATCCGGGTAAAGTGGCCGCGCTACGCCTTGGAGGAGATCCTTCAAAAACTCAGGGAGCGCCCGCGTTCCTTTCGCCGGATCTGCGTCTCGATGATCACGCACCCCGCGGCGCTGAAGGACACCGTGACGATCATTTCCTTTCTGCGGCGCGTGACTGACCTTCCCATCAGCGTGCTGGTCACGCCGACGGTAATGCGGGGCAGCGGCGGTTTCCTGACGCTGCTGGCCGCCGGCGCCGATCATGTCGGCGTCGCCGTCGACGCCGCCACCGACACGCTCTTCGATGCCCTTCGGGGCAAAGGCGTAAAGGGACCCCATCGCTGGGAGCGGTACTGGCGCGCCGTCGCCGAGGCCGTGGAGGTCTTTGGCAGAGGACGCGTCGGCATCCACCTCATCGTGGGCCTTGGCGAGACCGAGGAAGACTGCGTCCGCGTCATGGACCGGGCCCGGGCCATGGGGGCGG
Organism: uncultured Bacillota bacterium; assembly: GCA_902796855.1. Taxonomy (GTDB): domain Bacteria; phylum Bacillota; class Dehalobacteriia; order UBA7702; family UBA7702; genus UBA7702. Next base: position 3,997 of record CADBQN010000044.1, read on the forward strand.
TGACCCATCTGTTTTCGTTCTATCCCGAAGCCGGCAGCCTGCTGGCGGATCGCCCCCAGCCTTCCGTCGAGCGGTACCGACGGGTGCAGATGGCGCGGTATCTGATTGACAACGGCCACGCGCGGTACGGGGAGATGCGTTTTGACGACGGCGGGAGGATCCTCTCCTACGGCGTCGACCCGGAACCCTTTGTCCGTTCCGGGGAGCCCTTTATGACGTCGGGCTGCCCCGGGCGGGACGGCCGCGTCGCCTGCAACCGTCCCTTCGCCAACGAACGGGCCGGCAGGCCCTTCCGCAATTATCCCTTTGCGCCGGAGCCGGAGGACATCGAGACGATCAGGAGCCAGTTCAAACCGGGGGGAGAAAGCCGTGACGACGATGAAGAAAGCGAAAAAAAAGATCCGCTTCGCGGTACCTTCGGGGAAGGTCTATAAAAACGAGTATTTCCAAAACCGGCCGCTGTCTTTTGTCAATGTCAGTGTCACCGGCGCGGCCTGCGCTCTTGACTGCAAACACTGCGGCGGTTCGCTGCTCCGGTCGATGGCGCCGGCGCCGCCGCCGAAGGAGTTTCCCGCAAGGGTGCGGCAATGGCGGGAGCGGGGCTGCGGCGGGTTCCTGCTCAGCGGCGGCGCGGACGAACGGGGCAGGGTCCCTCTGGGCCCCTATCTCAACGGAGCCGCCGCCGCGGTAAAGAGCGGCATGGAAGTGGTGGCCCACACCGGCGTCATCGGCGCGGCGGACGCCGCGGCGCTGAAAGCGAGCGGCGTCACCCGGGCGACGATGGACATCATCGGCGATACGGATACGGTCCGAAACGTCTGCGGCCTGCCGCTGACCGCCGCCGCTTACGAAGGCGTTTTGTCGGCCTGCCGCTGCGCGGGGCTGGCGGTCTCGCCGCACATCGTCATCGGCATCGACCACGGTGTTTTAAAGGGGGAGCGAAAAGCGCTGGAAGCGATTGTCGCTCACGAACCCCGCTCCGTTGTTTTGGTGGTGCTGAAACCGCTGAAGGGCACCGCCATGGCGGGAATTGACCCGCCGGAGCTGAAAGAAGTCCTGTCGTTTCTGGAGTTCGCCGCGTCTGCGGCGGGATCCGTTCCCCTGGCGCTGGGCTGCGCCTGCCCCGGCGGCGCCTACAGGCGGACGGTGGAAAGCGCCTGTCTCGACCTGGGCTTCCGGGCCATCGCCTACCCCGACCCCCACACCGTCGCGCGGTGCGAAGCGGAGGGCTGGGATTACGGTTTTGAGGCGCGGTGCTGCTGCCTGACGGCGGCGGGGCCGCCGCCGCGTGAAAAAGAAAAGGAAGGTGCGAAATGACTTTTTTGTATCACATCGATCACGATCTCGGCGCGCCGGAAGTGCTGAGAAGGATGGGACTGCCTGAAGATCACAAGTATAAGGCGAAAGTCGCGTCGCTGCTGGAAGAACTTCTGCCTCAGGTCCGGCCGAAAGTCTTTTACTGTCAAAAGAAAGTTGCTCTCAACGACGGCGAGACCGTCGTCATCGACGGCGTCGATTTCCACAGCAGAACGCTGGCCAAAAGTTTGGACGGCGTGACGGAGGTCTATCCCTTCCTGGCCACTGCCGGGCGGGAGCTGATCCCCTATCTTCAGACTTCCCGGATGCTGGATAAAATGATCATCGACACGATCATGGAACTGATTTTGAACCGCTCGCTGATGGCCTTCACCGATAAGCTGGTGAACGGCTTCCCCCACGAAAAACACCTGGTGCAGGTGAACCCCGGTTCTCTGGTGGGCTGGGACATTGAGGAACAGCAGCAGCTCTTTAAGCTGTACGGCGGCGCCAACGAGGCGATGAAGGTATACCTCACCGAAAAATCGGTGATGGATCCGGTGAAAAGTGTCTCGGGACTGATGTTCGCCGCCGACGGCGCTTTTGAGACCTGCGAGCTCTGTCAGCGCGCGGACTGTCCCACCCGCCGGGCGGAATTCGACCCGGCGCTGTTCGAGAAGATGATCTCCACCTGACGGCTCTCCGCGCCGCGGCGGCGGGGAACTGCCGCCGCTAACGCCGGAGCCGTCGTTTCCCCTTGTTTCACCACTGTTTCCCTTTGTTTTTCTCGCGCAGTTCCTGTGTGATTTTTTTTTGCGCGCGCCCTCTTAACGAAAGCGAAACGACGTGAATCTTTCACGGAAATCCTATGAAAAAGACGCGGTTCGGCTGATTGTTATTTAAAATGAGCTATGTTAAAATTTTAATATAAATAGAGATATAGATTATAAAAAAATCGCATCATGTGACTTTGGAAGAGGAAGCCGAGCCATCGGTTTGAGGTGAGAGAAATGCGAAAAACAGATGAGCGGAAACGGGGGCTGCATCAGGCATGGGAGGATTTTATCAACCGCGGCGTCATCGACGAGGACGTCGTTCGCCCGGAAATCGCCCGATCCTGGCGGCGCTGCCGCAAGCTGGACGTCGACCCCATGGTGGGTCAGGTCATGGCGGCGCTGTCCCCCGCCGAACTGGAACTGACAAAGAAGAAAAGGGAACTGCTGCTGAATACGGCCCGTCCCTATGTAAAGCTCCTCAGCGATTACGCCGTGAAGAGCGGTTTTACGGTGTTCCTGGCCGACCCCAAGGGAACGGTGCTGATTTTAGACGGCGACCGCGCGGAAATCGAGCGTCAGAGCCGGGTCAACCTGCGGGAAGGGGCCATCTGGTCGGAGCGCTACGCCGGAACCAACGCCGTGGGCACCTCCATTTTTACGAAGAGCCCTCTCCAAGTCGTCGGCGAGGAGCATTACTGTGCCTTTCAGCACCGCATCACCTGCTCCGGCGCGCCGATCTGCGGCCCCGACGGCGCTCTCGTCGGGATTTTAAGCATGTCCGGCAATTCGGAGCACGTCAACATCCACACGTTGGGAATGGTGGTGGCATGCGCTCAGGCCATTGAGAATCAGATCATGCTGATTGAGACCATGGAAGAACTGCGGAACCGCAACCTGCTGATGAACGCCACCTTGGAAAGCGTGCCCAACGCGCTGATCGCCATCGACAAAGGCGGCCGCGTCACTCAGGTGAACAGCCTCGGCCTCAAAATGCTGAACCGCGGCGTCGAGGACGTCATCGGCGAAAAGCTCCCCCGGCTCATTCCCGGCAAGCCCGATCTCCTCAGCCTGATCGAGTCCGGCTGCGCCGACGGCGTCGAGATCCTGCTGGAAAACATCGATCCCGTGGTGCGCTGCAACATCAGCAGCAACGAGATCTACGATCACCGCGGGCACTACCACGGGGCGGTGCTCCTGTTTAACAAACGGGAGCAGGTGGTAAAGCTGGTCAATCAGATCACCGGTGCCCACTCCAAATTCGGGTTCGACGCCCTGGTGGGCGAGGAGCCCTCCTATCTGGAGGCCAAGCGCGTCGCCAAAGAGGTGTCAAAGACCAACGCCTCGGTGCTCCTTTTGGGCGAAAGCGGCACCGGCAAGGAAATGTTCGCCCAGGCCATCCACGAGCAGAGCGCCAGGGAGGGCCCGTTCATCGCCATCAACTGCGCCGCGATTCCCCGCAGCCTGATGGAGAGCGAGCTCTTCGGCTATGAGGCCTCGGCCTTCACCGGCGCCAGCCGCAACGGCCGCCCGGGCAAGTTCGAACTGGCCCACAAGGGCACGCTGCTCCTGGACGAAATCGGCGATATGCCCCTTGATCTGCAGGCGGCCATTCTCCGCGTGCTCCAGGAGCGGGAAGTCGTCCGTATCGGCGGTCACAAGTCCCTCCCCATCGACGTCCGGATCATCGCTTCCACCAACTGCGACCTGCGGCGGAAGATCCGGGAAAAGACCTTCCGGGAGGATCTCTATTACCGCATCAACGTCGTGACGATCAAGATATCGCCGCTGCGCCAGCGCAAAAGCGATATCACGCTGCTGTCCTCGGCGCTGCTCCACGGCATCAACCGGCGCATGAACAAGGCGGTGGTGGGCATCACCGACGAGGCCCTCGCCATCCTGCGGGATCACGACTGGCCCGGCAACGTGCGGGAGCTGGAAAACGTCCTCGAACGCGGCGTCGTGCTGGCCCGGGACAATTACATCGGCGTGGAAGACCTCCCCGATTACATCGTCAGCAAAAGGGAAGAGCCCCGGGAGGAACCGGCGGAACCCCCCTCGGACGACGACGAAAAGGACATCATCGAGGACGCCGTAAAGAAAAACCGCACGATGGCCCTGGCCGCCAAATCGTTGGGGATGAGCCGGAGCACCCTCTACCGCAAGCTGAAAAAGTACGGTCAGAGCCGAACCGCGCTTTTGAAATAAACCGAACCGATGTCCCGCCCGGCGGGAAGAGAAATGTCTCACGGAAAGACAAAAATGTTCCATCGTTTTTGTCGCCGTGGGACATTTTTGTTTTATTTGAGCGCTTTTAAAAAACCGGCGCCGGGAGAAACGCCGTTCTTTGATTGGGAAAACGGCAGATTCCCGAGAGGAAACAGCGCTTTACGGCGCATTTTTAAAAAAAATGAATCGAAAAGGCAAAGACCGCCGCGGTACGGTTCCGGTGGCATCGGAATTGCATTGATAAAAGGGTACAAAAGAAAAAGATATGGGGTGAATTCGATATGGCAAAAAAAACGCCCGCTTTTCAGCGGCACTGTGAGGATCTGAACAAATACGCCGTCGCGAAGAACGTTCCCGTTTGGGTTGGCGGCGAAAAAATCGTCGCGGATCGGGTCGTGAAGACGGCGTGTCCCCACAACTGTTACGATACCTGCGGCATGCTGGTTTACGTGAAAGACGAAAAGGTTATAAAAATTGAGGGTGATCCGGAGCATCCAATCACACGCGGACATCTCTGTCTCAAAGGTTATTCCAACGTTCAAAAAATAAACAGTCCAGATAGAGTCAAGTATCCTATGCTCCGTACCGGGGAACGAGGGGAGGGTAAATTCCGCCGCATCAGCTGGGACGAAGCTTTCGACTACATGGTGAAAAAAATCACCGCCATGCGGAGCAAGTACGGCAGCGAGTCGCTGGTGGAATACTGTTATTCCGGCAATCGGGAGCACATGGCCAAAGCCGTGAGCGGCCGGTTTCTGAACCTTTTCGGCGCGACCAAGCTCGTGGGCAGTTTCTGCCTGCTTTCCGGGGCGGCGGGTTCCTATCAGACCGTCGGCTATCAGCACACGATGTCGCCGGAAGTGTGGAGCGAGAACTGCGAGGCTGTCATGCTGGTCGGGCGGAATCCGTCCTTCACGAATCCGCACATCTATCCGTTCCTCTATCGGGCGAAGGAGCGCGGCGCTCTGCTCATCGTTTCCGATCCTTACGTTACCGCCGTGGCCTCCAAGGCCGATCTGCATCTGCAGCCCCGGCCCGGCACCGACGGCGCCATGGCTCTCGGCATGATGCACTGGATCATCAAAAACGATCTCCACAATAAAGAGTTCATCGCCAAATACACCCACGGTTTTGAGGAGCTGACCAAGCTGCTGGAAAAATGGACGCCGGAATATACCGAGGAGATCACCGAGATCCCCAAGGAAAAACTGATTCGCGCGGCGGAGATCTTCGCCACCAAGGAAACGCATCTGGAATGCGGCTACGGTCACCAGCGCTACAGCAACGGCCATCAGGTGCAGCGCGCCATGGCCTGTCTGGCGGCGATCTGCGGCCACATCGGCAAAGCCTCCGCCAATTACAATTTCATCGACTCCATGGGCTTCCCCGGCATCGAGGGCTTCGCCAAGACGGCGGCGGTCACGTCCCCCGCCGGCGCGGAGATCAAGCCCACCAGAATGATCAACATCGCCACCTTCGCCAAAGCGGTGCACGAGGCGAAGGACCCACCCATTAAAGGCGTTATTTGTTATCGGGGCGGCCTTGTTTCCCAGCAGCCCTGGGTTGACTATACCATCGCGGCATTGAAAAAATTGGATCTGTTCGTTGTCATTGAGCAGTTCATGACCGATGACACCGACTGGGCGGATCTCGTCCTGCCCGGCTGTCATTTTCTGGAACAATACGGCCTGCATACCTCCTATTGGCATCATTTTAATCAGATTTTGGTGCCGGTCTGTCAACCTTACTACGAAGCCGTGCCCGACCTTGAGATTTTTGAGGAGCTGGGACGGCGGCTGGGATACGCGGAATATTTCCCCAGGGAACGCACGGGTTTGGATTACATTCGGATGCTCATCGGCGACAACACCGATGTGGACGCCGCCACTTCTCCCAACGGCCCTGTCCGTCTCGGCGAGGAATGGTGCCCCCGCGTTCCTTACGAAAAGAAGGATTTCAACACGCCCACCGGCAAGGTGGAGCTGTATTCCACCATGATGGAAGAGCGCGGGAAGAAGTTTAAAGGGGATTACGAGCCCCTGCCGCACTTCATTGAGCCCGATGAAAGTCCCTGCCGGACGCCGGAACTGTTTAAGAAATACCCGCTGACGTGCATTTCTCAGCATCCGGCTTTCAGAACTCATTCCCAGTTCTATAATCTTCCCTGGATCCAGGAGATCGAGGGGCCGCCCAAGATTTTTATCAATGAGGCCGACGCCGCCGCCCGCGGCATCAAAGACGGCGATAAAGTCCGCGTGTTCAACGACCGCGGCGAGCTGACGAACATCCTGGCCCGGGTCTCCATCCGCGTCCGGCGCAACGTCGCCGAGCTGAGCAGCGGCATGTGGGTGAAATTGGGCGGCAGCGTCAACAAGCTGACGTCTCTGAGCATCGGCGGTCCCCGGGATGTCCTCTCGGAGGACGGGATCATGTATGAGTACCATCCGCTGTACGACGGCAACACCACGGCCTATTTCAATTCCCTGGTGGAAGTCGAGAAAATGTGAGACGAGGTGGAGATCATGAAAAACGCCCAGATTACCTTATATATCGACACAAAGCGCTGCATGAACTGCCGCGCCTGTGAAATCGCCTGCAAGCTTGAGCACGATCTGCCCGTCGGCCCCCGTTATACGATGGTGACGGAAACGGATCTGATGGTGGAGGGCGAGCCGAAATCCATGTTTTTGCCCACGCCCTGTCTCCACTGCGGCGACGCCCCCTGTCTTTCGGCCTGTCCCGCCGGCGCTATCAGCAAGCGGAGCGACGGCATCGTTTTGGTCAACAAGGATAAATGCATCGGCTGTCACGAGTGTCTGTGGGCCTGCCCCTTCGGTATTCCCCAGTTCGGCAGCGACGGCAAAATGGAAAAATGCACCCTCTGCGCCCACCGCGTCGATGAGGGCGACCGCCCGGCCTGTGCCAGGGCCTGTCCCGCCGAGGCGATCTTAGTGGGTACCACCGCCGAGATTTCCGAAACGCTGCGCCGCCGCTACGCCGGCACCGCTTTTGCAAAGACGCTTCTCGGCGGCGCCGCCCAGGGACGCTGAAAGGCGGCCGTTTCAATACGATAGAATCCGGTTTCAGGTGCCGATCCCGACGGTCAAATCCCCGTCTTCAGGCCGCGTTTCGGCCCGAAAAGCCGCGGAATCTATAAATATTATTTAAGGAGGAAGACCCATGACCAAAGCGCAAGAAATCTTAAAGGAATTCCAGGAAGGCTTGGGAAAGGCGCAAAATGAGATGCCCAAAACGATACAGGCCTACTTGGACCTGGAAAAATACGCCTGCGCCAACTACAACACCTTTGACGCGAAAACAAAGGAGCTTTTTATGCTGGCCCAGGGCGTGAGGACCCCGTGTAAGTACTGTATTGTCATCCACACTTACAACGCCATCAAAGAAGGCGCCACCAAAGAAGAGATCTACGAAGCGGCCAGCACGGCGATTCCCTTCGGCGGAGCCAAGACCTTCGCCTACGCCTGCACCTATCTGACCGACGCCGTGGACAGCTTCTGGGTGGACTGAGGCGGCCTCACCGCCGCCGGCGGAACGACCAACGATAAAAAAGCAAGGTTCCGATCTGACAAAGGTTTCCGTATGCTGCAGCGCGCAGATGTTAAATACAGATATAGAACATGAATAATAAGGAGGTTTCAAAATGGCATTTGAAAAAGTAAGAGATGCTATGTTGGCAACAGACAGCGAATTAGTGGTGAAAGAAATCAACGCGGAACTGGCGAAAGGCGCGGATCCGAAGGCTATCTTCGACGTGCTCACCGACGCCATGGGAGAAATCGGCGATCTTTTCAGTGAAATGAAAATGTTCCTGCCCGAAGTGATGCTGGCCACCGAAGCCATGAACGAGGCTTTCGCCATTTTAGGGGCGGAAATGCAGAAACAGGATCAGGCCATTGAAAACCTGGGCACCGTTGTGATCGGCACCGTCAAAGGCGACGTTCACACCGTCGGCAAGGATATGGTCACCGGTACGCTGAACACCGCCGGTTTCAAAGTCTTTGATATCGGCATCGATTCCTCTCCCCAGGATTTCGTTGAAATCGCTGAAAGAGAAGGCGCCGACATCATCGGTCTTTCGGCCCTGATGACCGCGACCATGCCCAGTCAGAAGGACGTCATTGAGTTCCTGGAATCCAAGGGCATCAGAGAAAAATATAAAGTCCTCGTCGGCGGCGGCGTCGTGACCCAGGAATGGGCCGACGAAATCGGCGCGGATGGTTACAGCAAAGACGCCGTAGGCGCCGTGGATGTCGCCAAGAGACTGGTAGGCAGATAAGAGGAAACGCCCGATACGGATCCCGCGAAACCATTCTTTATTTTAGATTAGGAGGTATACAAAGTGAGAGGTAAAATTTTTACATATTGGAATCGTTCCGAATCCGGCCCCATCATGACAGAAAAAGATTTCGACCTGAAAGTCTACTGGCCGGCCGTGAAAAAAGTGGTAAAAAAATATAATATTGAGTACAATCCCGATGAAGTGGTTCCGCAGTCGGTCGATCAGATTAACGACATCTATAAAGCCGCCCGGGAACTGTTCCTGGAAGTCGGCGTGTTCAACGTCACCACCGGCCGCCGGATCACCTGGACGGAAAAGGAACTGGACGACACGATGAAGAAATTCCCGTCTGAAATGACGGTGGGTGAAGGCCGCGACGCCTGCCACTTCGATCATCGTGTACTGAACGATCCCCGTCCGGCGAACTGCCTCGGCCGCGTCCTCGGCCCCCAGGATCCGGCCCTGCTCGACCGCGTGTTCTACGCCTACGCTTCGGAACACCGCATCGACCACTGCTGCTTCCAGGGGATCATCCCCTACATCAACGGCGCGAAAGTCAGACCCTGGAGCCCGCATGAAATCTCCGCCGAGCTGAAACGCGTCTCCGAAATGGATCACGCCCGCCGCCGGGCCGGACGTCCCGGCATGTCCGACTGGTCCAGCGCCCCCGTATCGCTCCAGGCCGCCATGGCCGCGATGAACTCCGATTCCGGCATGCGCAAAGGCGATGTCCGCCACATTTACATCATGCCGCATCTGAAAACCAGCTACGAACAGTTCACCAGAACGATGGCCACCTTCGCTTTCGGTCACCATCAATGGGGCATCGGCCAGGCTTATGTGGGCGGTCTTTCCGGCTCCCCCAACATGGCCGCCGTCGTCTCCTGCGCTGAGCTCTTCGCCTACTGCATGCTCTACAATCCTTCCGCTCTGGGTCTGTGGACCGCCGACGGCATGTACTTTGCCACCACCAGCCGCACGGCTCTGTGGGTGTGCTTCCATGCCGGCGCCGCCTGGGTCAACAACACCAATACGTTCAGCTTAGACGGCGCTCCCTACGGCGTTGTCGCCTCGGGCCCCTGCACCGAAACGTATTTCTGGGAACATGCCGCCGCCGCCATCGGCGACGCCGTGACCGGAATGAACAGCGGCGGCGGTACCGGCTGGCAGAGCGCTCTGACCATGGGCGCCACCCCGATCGGTGCCCGTTTCGCCAGCGAAGTCTGCGACGCTGTCTGCGAAGCTCAGATCGGCTGGAAGGAAGCGAACCGTCTGGTCAATTACTGCCTGGACAAGTATATGGACCGCATGGACGCTCATACGCTGCATGAAGGCGGGAAACGCTTTGATGAATGCTATGATGTGGAAACCTGCGAACCGACTCAGGAATATCTCGATCTGTATAACAAGGTCAAGAACGAACTCCGCGAACAGGGCCTGAAAAACCTGGGATAAGATGACACTAAAAAGGGTTGCCGCGTTCAAGCAATTCGCGATGAGGGTCAACCGGCAGCGATGCAGGTGAAAAACGCCGCAGCATACGAATTTGAAAATCCGAAAGGAGAAAATTTTCATGGAAACAATCGTAAAGAGTAAAACAAAAACTGTCGTCATTGGCCCCGAGCACCCCTTTACCATCATTGGGGAACGCATCAACCCCACGGGACGAAAAGCCTTCGCCGCCGAACTGAAAGAGGGCAATCTGGAACGCGTCGCTTACGACGCGAAAAAACAGGTGGAAGCCGGCGCTCACATCCTCGATGTGAACGTCGGAGCCGCCGGTGTCGACGAAAAGAAACTGATGAAGGAAGCCTGTCAACTGCTGGATGAGATCACCGACGTTCCCCTCTGCTTCGATTCCTCCAAAAGCGACGTGCTGGAAACGGCGCTGAAGTTCTATGAGGGGAAAGCGCTGGTCAATTCCGTCACCGGCGAGGAAGAACGGATGAACGCCGTGCTGCCGCTGGTGAAAGAATACGGCGCCGCCGTTATTGTTCTGCCCTTCGGCGAGGGAGGCATCCCCGACAGCGCCGACGAGCGGTTCCGCATCGCCGCCGATATCGTGGAACGCGGCGAAAAACTCGGCATCCCCCGCGAGGATATGGTGATCGACTGTCTCACGATGACGCTGAGCTCCAACGCCGCCGCGGGGAAGATTACCCTGGATACGATGAAGCGCATCCGCGATGAGCTGGGCTGCAATATGTCGCTGGGTGTGAGCAACATCTCCTTCGGCCTGCCGGACCGTGAGACCATCAATTCCGTATTCATGGTCGCGGCCATTGAAAACGGCCTGACCGCGGCGATTATCGATCCCACGAAACCGGAAATGAAAAAGGCCGTTCTGATCCAGGATATGCTCGCCGGCAAGGATAAACACTGCATGACCTACATCAGAGAAAGCAGAAAAAACCTCAGCTAAAAAAGCGCGCTCCCGCTTAGGCGGCGCGAAACGAAGGAGGTCTTTGCGATGCGTATGATCATTCTCGACGAAGAGCAGCGTAAGGAATACGAAATGCCGGAAGGCCTGAGCGTCATTGAATGTCTGCTCCGGTATGACCTGCCGGTACGGAACGACTGCGCCGCCAAGGGGAACTGCGGCAAATGCCGCGTCCGCACCATCGCGGGGAACCTCTCTCCGGAAACCGAAATCGAGCGGGAGCACCTTTCCAAAGAAGAATTAGACCAAGGCTGGTTCCTGGCGTGCCAGAGGGCGGCAAAAAGCGATGTCACCCTCAGGCTCAGCTATGGCCGGGACGCCGGTTACCGCAAGACGATGCTGGCGGAAAAGGAAGACGCCCTCGCGGGGGATCCCGTGGTGCAAAGGGGGGTCTTTTCCATGTCCGAACCGGATCTCAGCGATCAGGTGCCCGATTGGGAGCGGCTGCTGGCCGCCGTCGGCGGTTCCGTCAGCCGGGAAGCGATTCCCCGCGGCCTTTTGAGCGCTCTCCCCGAGCTGCTGCGAAAGGAAGATTTCACCGTCACCGTGACGACGGTAGCGAACCGTCTGGCGGCGGTGACGCCCGGAAAATCGGAGCGACGTCCCTTCGGCGCCGTCTGCGACATCGGGACGACGACCCTTGCCGTCTATCTCGTGGATCTGGCCACGGGCATCACCCGCGGCGCCGCGGCGAAGACCAATCCCCAGGTCAGCTTTGGTACCGACGTGATTTCCCGCATCAACAGCGTTTCCGAGGACTTTTCCGCCCTCGAAAAGATGCACGGCGACATCGTCGCCGCCATCGCCGAGCTCATGGCGGGCCTCCTTGAGGAGAATGACCTTTCGGCGGACGACCTCTTCGCCATGACCGTCGTGGGCAACACGACGATGAGCCACCTCTTCGCCAAAGCGGACCCGCGCCGTCTGGCGACGGCGCCCTTTGTTTTCTGCTTTAAACAGGGGCTCACCTTTCGCGGCAGGGATTTCCCCCTGCCGATGCACCCCGAAGGCGAGGTCTTTCTCCTGCCCAATGTCGCCGGTTATGTCGGTTCCGATACCGTCGGTGTCATGCTCTCCGTCGATATCCTGAACCGGAGCGGCTGCGCCATCGCGGTGGATCTGGGCACCAACGGCGAAATCGTCCTGTCCGGCAACGGCCGCGTACTGGCCTGTTCCACCGCGGCGGGGCCCGCTTTTGAGGGCGCCAAAATCAAAAACGGTATGCGGGCGGGAGCCGGTGCCATCGAGAAAGTCCGGATCAGCGACGGCGAAATCGAGCTGAAGATCATCGATGAAGCTCCGCCGGCGGGCATCTGCGGCTCCGGCCTGATCGATGCCGCGGCGCAGATGCTGAAAGCCGGTCTGATCGACGCTTCCGGCTGCCTCCTGCCGCCGGATACCGACTTCCCCCTGGCGGAAAATCTCCGCCGCCGCCTGCGCAAAGGCGATCAGGGCCTCGATGAGTTCGTTTTAGCGGCCAAAGGCGAGTACGGCAACGACGCGGACGTCGTCATCAGCCAGAAGGATATTCGCGAGCTGCAGCTGGGCAAAGGCGCCGTCGCCGCCGGCATCACCGTTCTGCTGCGGGAGATGAACATCACCGCCGAAGAAGTCGACCGTCTGTTCCTCGCCGGGGCGTTCGGCAACTACATGGACGTCCGCCACGCCGTTATGCTGGGGCTGTTCCCCGGCATCAGCGTGGAAAAGGTCGAGGCCGTCGGCAACGCCGCCGCCTACGGCGGCCGTTTGGCGCTGCTCTCCCGGGAAAAACGCGCCGCCGCCGAAGAACTTGCCGAAAAGACGGAGCATATCGAGCTCTCTACCAGCGCGGCGTTTTACGATATTTTCATGCGGGAGATGAATTTCCCCGGCTGACGCCGTCAGCCTCCGGTAAAAACGCGCTGTGAAGAATCAAAAGACCTGCTCCCAAAGGTGGAGGGATGCCTTTGGCGGCGGGTCTTTTTTCGCGCGGTTTGGAAAGGCCGGGTTCAGGGCGTTTTATCGCGGCCCGCGCCGAAGGGCAGCCACGAGGGGGCGTCCTTTTCTTCCCGGTAATAATCGCGGATGCCGCCGTAGATGGCGGCGACGATTTTTTCCCGGTAACCGTCGTCTTTGAGCAGCGCTTCCTCCTCGGGGTTGGAGAGAAAGCCCACTTCCACCATGACGGCGGGGATGTCGAGGGCGCTCATGATATAGGCGCTGCTCAGCGTCAGCGCTTCCCGGTCGGTGTTCTTCAGCTTCGTCACAAAACGGCGCTGAATCGCCTCGGCCAGCCGTTTGCCCTTGTCTGAACCGGGGAAGTAGAAAGTCTGGCCGCCCCGGAGGGCGCTGTTGGGAACGGCGTTGCACTGCAGGCTGAGGAAGAGCTCGGCGCCGCTTTTTTTCACGATGGCGGCGCGGTGATCGAGGTCTTCCTTTTTTACGTCGCTGAAGGCTTTGTCGCTGTCCCGCGTCATCACGACGACGGCCCCTTTTTCCTCTAAGAGCCGTTTCAGCTTTTTCGCCAAAACCAGGTTGACCTCTTTTTCGGCGGTTCCCGTGACGCCGATGGCGCCGGGATCCGGGCCGCCGTGGCCGGGATCGACGGCGATGATCTTCCCTTTCAGCGGCAGGCCGCTTTTGACGGCGGCGGTCGCTTCGGCGCGGTGGACGCAGACGGCGGCGGTGACGGCGCAGACCGCGACGGTGACGGCGCAGAACAGGGTGAAGGGACGAAAGGAACGGATGAGCACGAACTGTTTCACAGGCGGTTTCCTCGGATCATGTCGCTTTTTCCTATCCTATGGCGGCAGAGGCGCGAATATGAGAAGCGCCGAACCGCCGCGGTTGATTTCCCGGCGCGGTTCGGATATAATAAAAGAAAGAAAAGGGGAGGAATGACCATGAAGATTTTGATGCTGACAGGCAGTCCCAGAAAAAAAGGGGTCACCGCCCGGCTGGCGGCATCGTTTCGCGCCGGGGCCGAGGAAGCCGGCCACGAGGTGGAACGGTACGACGCCGCCTTTATGAAGGTATCGCCCTGCAAAGCCTGCTGCTCCTGCCGAAAAAACGGCGGAAAATGTGTTTATGACGACGATATGACACCGCTTCTCGGCGAGGAGGGGAAGATCCTTTCCGCCGACGCGATCGTTCTCGTCTCGCCCGTCTATTATTGGGGGCTGACGGCGCAGCTGAAAACCGTTGTCGACCGCTTTTACGCCCTCGGCCGCAGCATGCGGGAAAAGGATCAGCGCGTGATGCTCCTTTCCGCCGCCGGCGACGCGGACGAGGCGGTGATGGACAGCCTGAAAGCGCAGTTCCGCTCGCTCTGCGCCTGGACGCGCTGGCAGGACGGCGGCATGGTGCTGGCCGTGGGCTGTCACGAGCCCGAAGCGCTGGATCAGACGGATTTTGAGAAAAAAGCGTACGAAATGGGAAAGAATTTATAAAGAAAACAGTTGCATCCCCGCGGAAAACATGGTAAAATATAAAGTACCGTTTGGGGGCGTAGCTCAGCTGGGAGAGCGTTCGGTTCGCATCCGAGAGGTCAAGGGTTCGAATCCCTCCGTCTCCACCAAAGATAAAAGACCCCACGAAGTGGGGTCTTTTATCTTTGGTATAGATATCGGAAGGATTTGCCACAAAGCGGTAAATCCCTCCGTTTCTTTTTTATCTTGAGATCAATTATTGTCATAAGAATAGGTTCTCTATCCTCACGGCGATTTTTTATTTCATACCGCCGCCCGGCGTTTCAGAGGCTCGGGAAAAGACGCAGCGGTGTCCCGGCGTTTGGTAGCATCGGTTGCAGGAGACGCACTTGGCCGGCGCGGTATCCCCGCTTTTCCAGCGGTTGGGCAGCGCGGGCTCGCGCAGCAGCGGACGGGAAAGAGACAGAAAGTCGACGCGCCCCTCGTTGAGGATCTGTTCCATCTTCCCGATACTTCTGTGGCCGCCCACGAGGATGATCGGGAGATCTGTCCTTTCACCGAGACGAAGGGCGAAATCTTTGAAATAGCCTTCGTTTTCTCCTGCTTTGATGTGGGGTACGGAAGTGCCGTTGCCGCTGACCTCGATGGAATCCATCCGGTTCTCGGCGCAAAGCTCACAGATCCTCAGGCTTTCCGCCGGTGTCAGCCCGCCGCTGAAAAAGTCGCTGCAGTTGATTTTCATCGAGACGTGAAGTTCGGGACAGCGCGTTTTGATGGCATGGAGAATTTCGATGATGAGCGCCGCGCGCCCTTCGGGCGTTCGGCCGTATCGGTCGGTTCGGCGGTTATAACCGGGGCTGATGAAGCGGCTGAGAAAGAAGTTGTGGGCGGCGTGAATCTGAACACCGTCGTAACCGGCTTTGGCGGCACGGACGGCGCCGTCGGCGAACATGTCACGGATGCGGCGGATATCCTTTTCCGAAAGATCGTTGACGCTCATGTCTCGGTAAGCGCCGTTGTATTCCCCCAACGCCAGCTGGACGATGATGGGACAGCCGCGGCGGTGAGCGATGTCGGTAAGCCTTTTGTGCTCGCCGATGAAGTCATCCGAGGACAGTCTCGCTATGCCTCCGAAACAGTGGTCGTCGCCGGATACGGATGTAAACCCGCTGATGATCGCGGCGATGCCGCCGTCGGCAAGCGTCTCGCAGCGTTCGAACAGCTCTTCGTTCATATGTCCGCGTTCATCGGCCAGCCCTTCCCAGGTGGCGGAGCGGATCAGGCGGTTTTTCATTTTCAGCGTTCCGAGGGTGGTTGGTTCAAACAGCTTTTTCATGGGAAATACCTCCTTTTTTCATCGCCGCGCCGCTTTTCCCCGGTTTCGGCGACGGTTTTGCCGACGTGGCTTTGGATGAAGCCCTCCATTCCGAGACCAGTTCCGTCAGGGCAGCGGCCGTTTCCCGATGCTTTTGCTGATAGGTATGGCCCGTTTGTTCAATAAAGATCAGCTTGTTTTCGTCAGCCTTCATCATGTGACGGTTGATGTTGCGGAGGAACCCCGCCGGATCGCCGCCGGCGAAGGTGTCATACGTGCCGATGAGCAATGCGCCGGAATGGGTGATTTTTGAAACCGCGGAAAAATCGCCGTCGCTTTCGGTGTGGACGTTGTTGAGATCGTCCGTAAATACCCAATCGTAAGCGGTGTAAGCAACGCAGTCCACCCAGCCCATCAGGGGGGAAGGCAGTTTTTTATCTCCGTCGCCGCGTTCCGTTTGTTCGCGGATGCGTTCCTTTTCCCTTTCGGTCACGCCGCTCATCATGCAGGAAAGATTGGCGGGGCTGAGCAGGATAAAGCGTTCCACCCGGGGATCATGGCGGCGGGAGAGATAATAGATCACCTTATTGGCGCCAAGGGAGTGACCGGCGAGATAGATGTGGCGGTATCCCGCCTTTTCACAGATATCGAGATAAGCCTCGATGTCCTCATCGGTGTAGGCGAACCGTTCGTTCCAGGAGCCGATCGTCTCCAAACCGCCGGTCCTAACGTTTTTAGTGTAGATTCGGTCAAAAGCGTCGTTGGTCTGGGCATAGATAAAGTCGATGCCGGCGGCGTTCAGCGCCTCGCCAAAGTCGTAATAGAAGGGGTTGGAATAGAAATTGCCGTGGATGCCCGTGATGGCGATCACGACGGAATCGGCGTCTTTTGTGTCAAAGAGCGCGCCGTTGAGGACCGTGCCCCGTTTTGTTGCCGCGTCGAATGGTTTCATGATGTCTGCCTTTCTGTTTTCTCGCTGTCCGTCTCCGACATTGTCCGGAACGGACAGCATATTTCGTTATTTATACATTTTTCAATTTATAGATATGATATGTCTCAAAAAAAGCTGCGGGGCCTGAGCCTCACAGCTCTTTTCCGATAAATTCCGCCAGTTCTTTGATGACCTCCTCGTTGCGGCGGTAGTAGGTCCATTTCCCGTGGCGTTCGGAAAGGAGCAGCCCCGAACGCTGGAGCATATCCAGATAATTGGAAACCGTGGATTGGGAAACGCCCGCTTTTTCCCGTATGCTGCTGACACAAACGCCGCCTTTCAGATCCACCGGTTCATTCAGGCATCCGCCCTGGGGAGGAAAGTTCTCCGTCGGGTTTTTCAGCCATTTCACGATGTTCAGGCGGGTATCATTGGAAAGCGCTTTGCATACCTCAATGAAATCCATCTTTCGGGCCTCCTCCCTGTCTCAATAATATTATTATATCACGAAATCTCGATTTGTCAATCTATTATCCCGGGACAGGGGCGGAGTTTTCGTCAAAACGCGATTGCCTTTTTACCCTTTTTTGTGGTATGATTTTCCTATACGGATCCAGCGAAATCGAATCGTAAAAGGAGGCGGTCACAATGACCCAAGCAAAAGCCGTGCCGGGAACCGGCGGCGAACTCTACATTCCCTTTGAAAAGCGCGCGGGGGAACCCTCCGTCGTTTATTTCACCAAAGACCTCTCCGTCGAGGGGCTGCGGCGGATCTTCGCCCGGGTAAAAGGCGGGCTTAGCGGCAAAGTCGGCGTCAAGCTCCACACCGGCGAACCCCATGGCCCGAACATCCTCCCCCGTTCCTGGGTGCGGTCGCTCCTCGAAACGGAATTGCCCGACGCCGCCGTGGTGGAGACCAACACCTATTACGAAGGGGAGCGCTTCACGACGAAACAGCACCGGGAGACGCTGGCGGTCAACGGCTGGGATTTTTGTCCGGTGGATATCATGGACGAAGACGGTGTCGCGGCGCTGCCGGTGAAGAACGGCAAATGGTTCACGGAAATGGAAATGGGGAAGAATCTGCTGAATTACGATTCCCTCTTTGTCCTCACTCATTTTAAAGGTCACACCCAGGGCGGTTTCGGCGGTTCCTGCAAAAACATCGGCATCGGCTGCGCCGACGGCCGGATCGGCAAGGCGAAGATCCACACCACCCCCGGTTCCGACGACCAATGGGACATCGCCAAAGAAGAGTTCATGGAGCGGATGACGGAATCGGCCAAAGCCGTCGTCGATCATTTCGGCGGACAAATCACCTTCGTCAACGTGCTCCGCAATATGTCGGTATCCTGCGACTGTGAGGGCGTCAACGCCCAGCCTGTCGTCACGCCGAACATCGGCATCCTCGCTTCCGACGATATCCTCGCCATCGACCAGGCTTCCGTCGACCTGGTCTATGCCCTGAAGGAGGAAGACCGCCGCGATCTGGTGGAACGGATCGAGTCCCGCCACGGTCTGCGCCAGCTCACCTATATGAAGGAGCTGGCCATGGGCAGCGACCGCTACCGCCTGCTGGACATCGACAACGGCGACGCGGAAATTTCTCTCGCCGACGCCGTCAAAGACGTCGTCCCCTTTGCGGAAACAAAATAAAGGCATCAAAAACGCCGCCGCGGCAGCCGGTCCGGACTGCCGCGGCGGCGTTTCGCGCTGAACGGGGCGGAAATGTTACGAGGCTGATTTGGATTTTTCCCGATTGGCCATCAACTGGGTGAAGAACCCCGCCATAAAACCGCTGATGACGCCGCTGATGCCGTTGCCGACGGCGTGCGCCGCCGTGGAAGCCGGGAGGGGAATAAAGAAGTAGTTCATCAGAAAGCTCATCAAAAAACCCATGAACGCTCCGATGAGACCGGCGATGAGCGTTTTTTTCATGTGAATCCCTCCTTTTTACCGCTTATTTCGCGTTGACGCGGGCCTGAGCTCCGGCGACGATTTCATCCAGCTGCTTCAAAATATCGTCGGCGAGGGGGTGCTGCGGGCCGGCGTCAATGATTTCTTTCGCTCTGGCACGGAGCCGCTGACCGAGATCGGGCATATCCGCCGTCTGCATGTCCTCAAAGGTCATGCCCTTAATGCAGGCGGATTTCCACTGTTTCCTCGCTTCCGCGGCTGTCTGGGCTTCCATCAGGAAGTTGCCGCCGGGGCCGACGCCGTTGATGATTTCCTCGGCCAGGGTGTATTCATCTACGGCCTGACCGGAAACGATGGTCTTGATAAAGCCGATGGCTTCGTCGGCGAAAATGAGTTCCTCAATACTGCTGGATTTGCCGCATTCCATGGCGCCGTTGGTAAAGGCCATGTTGACACCGCTGAGCATACTGGTGTAGATGGCCGCCGTCGTTTCAAAGGCGGCTTCGGCGTCGAATCTGCCGTTGGCCGTGGCGCCCAGATTGGAGCAGCAGGGCAGTCCGAGGTAACGGAAGACGTCGGCGGCGCCGGAGAGACCGATGAGGTATTCGGGACGGGAATAGGTGACATGAACGGTGGTCATGTCGACGTTATCCGACAGCACGCAGCCGATCCAGGGCGCGCCGGGCTGCGTCAGCTGAGAGACGAGAAGGGCCATCAGGTTGTCGCAGAGCGCCGTAACGACGGCGCCGGCGGCGGTGATGGGCGCGGCGAGGCCCAGGGAAGCGCCGGGCATGTAGAGCACCGGCAGACGCTTTTTCGCCATATACATGATCTGGGCGAGGCCGTCGTCGGTGTGCTGCAGCGGCGGTACGGGGCAGATTTCCGTCATGATGAAGGGATTCACCGCCAGTTTTTCCGGGCTGCCGGCGATGATTTCCGCCATTTTGACCATGTCTTTGAGGTTTTCCAGGCTCAGAGCGAAATTCATCACCGGCTTTTTGGTCAGCGGGAGCATTGTACGCAGTTCATGGATATCGGAAATCCTGGCGTCGCAGTCGTCGATGAGCACGAGGGTGCTGGCCCAGGCCATGTCGGGGAGGGCGTCGCAGAGAAGAGCGTAGTTGACGGCGTCTTCGGTGGTGGCCCGGCGTTTCGTGTCTGTCTCACCGTCCCAGACGCAGGTATCGGAGTTCGTCGGTCCGAAATTGGGAACGTGGGCGGCTAAGGTATAGGCCGGTTCGCCGAGACGGTCGTACATCGTGATGGAGCTCGGCGCGGCGTCCACGGCCCAGCGCAGCAGCCCTTCGGGGACACGGACGCGTTCACCGTCCACGTAACAGCCGGCTTTTTTCAAAAGCTCCCTGGCTTCGGCGTTGCGGATTTCGGCGCCGGTTTTCGCCAGAACACGGCAGACCGTTCCGAAGATTGCCGCGCACTGATCCTCACTCCACATCTGATACTGTACCGATTGTTGATAGGTGGCATTCATTTTCATAGCCTTCAGTCCTTTCTGTTTTTTTTGTTTATTTTTGCACCGTTTCAGGCAATGGGGAAACAGACCCTCCTTTCTTGAAAAATGCCTGAAATTCCCTTATAATGAAACCATCATGAACGGAAAGAGCGGGGGTGTTGTTCAATGGCGAAACAAGCGGAGGAAATCAGCCGGTTAAAGGAACGGATCGCGGTCTACGAGGCGATTTTTGATCACCTGGACAGCGGTGTTTATATCACCGATCAGGAGGAGACGATCATTTGGGTCAGCCGGGAGATCCTTCGGCACGAAAACGCCGCTTTGGAGGATCTTGTCGGCCGGAAGGAGTATGAGGTGTGGCCGGATATGTATCCCGCCAGCACCAATCGCTATAAGATCCAGCCCGGTTATCCCGCGAAAGAGTTTATGCTGAGCTTTTACAGCGCCAACGGCGAAAAACACGATATCCTGACAAAATCCTATCCTTTTTTTGTCGGCAGCGATTTGAAATACATCTTTTCCATCGGTTATGACGCCGTCTATTCCGACCGTCATATCGCCAAAATATTGGAATATCGCAATAAATATCTGAATCAAAAGGAAAAGCAGGCCAACGGGACATCCTATACTTTCGATGATTTTATCGGCAGCGCTCCGGCGGTGCGTGAGCTGATTTCCGTCGCCAAACGAATTGCCGTTCGGAACAGCCCCGTCATGATCTGGGGGCAGACCGGCACCGGCAAAGAGATCATCGCGCAGGGCATTCACAATGCGGGGCTGCGCCGGGAAAAACCTTTTATCGGGATCAACTGCGCCGCCATTCCCGAAAATCTCTTTGAGTCGCTGATGTTCGGTTCGGTAAAGGGTGCTTTTACCGGGGCGGCGGATCAAATGGGCTATCTCGAAGCGGCCGCCGGCGGAACACTGTTCCTTGACGAAATCAATTCCATGCCGCTGTTTCTGCAAAATAAGCTTTTGCGTGTGCTGCAGGAAAAACGGTTTACCCGTGTCGGCGGCCACCGCTCCATCGAAATGACCTGCCGTATTCTCTGCGCGACGAATCAGCGGCCCCAGCGGCTGATTGAAAGCGGACAGCTTCGGGAAGATCTCTATTTCCGCCTTTCTGCCATTACCCTCAGCATTCCGCCGCTGAAAGCGCGGAAGGGGGACATCCCCTATCTTGTGGATCACTTTATGCGGAAGATCAACGAAGAGAACCAAACGGAAATCAGCGCCATCGATCCGGCCTGCCGAACGTATTTTGACCGTTACGATTGGCCCGGCAACGTTCGTGAGTTGGAGCACGTAATCGAATACATGATGAACATCACAACGGAAGAAAAGTGCCTTTCCCTGTATGATCTGCCGCCATACCTGCTGGAAAACGCGAAAAAGGAAATATCCTTTAACGAGCGGGAAGATTTTGACGGGAAAACGCTGCGGGAAATTATGGATTCCTATGAGCGGCGCGTTCTCAGTGAAGTTCTGCGCGCCCACGGCTACAATGTGGCCCGCTGCGCCAGGGAACTGGGAATTCGGCGGGAAACGCTTTATTATCGTCTGCGCCGTCTGGGAATCGAGCCCCGGCCCTGAGGATTCCGTTTGAAATTTAGTATCGCAAAACCCGTGCCAAATTCAACTCCGTTCGCTGACGAAAAACTCCCAGTGTAAGGAGCTTTTGCGGAAAACAGCTTTTTTGAACGTCCGGCGCGAGTGTTGTGTTTTTTTAACATGCAGGTAAAAAGGGGAGATGAAACGATATGTTTTATTATTCACACATGTTGTGTTTTTTGCTCTGATCGGGGCAATATTTTCTGATGATAACCGAAAAAACACCGAAATTTAAAAAAGATGACGCGCCGGGCGCTTCATCATCGGAGGGATCTGTTATGCTTGATACCATTTTTCACCGTGTCAGTGTGCGGAAATACGAAGACCGCCCCGTTGAGACGGAAAAAACCGAATGGATGCTGAAAGCGGCGATGGCGGCGCCTTCCGCCGTGAATCAGCAGCCATGGGAGTTCTATGTCGTTACGAACAAAAAAGTCATCGAATCATTGTCTCAGGTGACCCCATATGCCGGCTGCGCGGGAAAAGCCCCGGCGGTTATCGCCGCCGCCTATCGGGAAGCGTGCCCCTTTCCTGATTACGCGCAAATCGATCTCGCCATCGCCATGGAAAATCTTTGGCTTGCCGCGGACGCCCTCGGCCTCGGCGGTGTCTGGCTCGGCATCGCTCCCACGGAGGCATATATGAAAAAAGTCGGGGAGATGCTCGCTTTTCCCGAAGGACTCAAAGCCTTTGGGCTCTTTGCCTACGGTTATCCGGCGGAGTCCCGTCCGCAGCAGGATCGCTTTGACAGGGAACGAATCCACTATATTGAATAGTTTTCCCTGCTCAGACCGGGTAAACCGGTGGTTGAGTCCGCTGAGCTGATGGTCGGTTGCGAAAAACGCGTTTCGTGATATAATGGGGACAGCAAAACACGGAGGTCTTTTCTATGAGCGAACAAACCATGGGCAAAATCATCGCCGCCCGGCGCAAAGAGATGGGCATGACCCAGGCGGAGCTGGCGGGAAAGATGGGCGTTACCGATAAAGCCGTTTCCAAGTGGGAGCGGGATCTCTCCTATCCCGACATAACGTCCGTTCCCAAACTCGCGGAGACGCTTGACGTTTCCGTGGAAGAACTGATGATGTCCACCGCCGCTTCGGCGGGAGAAGGAAACCGGGGCAAAAAGGGGAAGGCGCTGCCGGCCTTTCGGCTGGTCGCCGTCTGTGTCGCCCTGGCCATGGGCGTCGCCGTGACGGTTCTGACCCGTCTGGGCGATGTCGATGTCGTGAGCGGCATGTCCATGCTGGGAATCGGCCTGGCTCTGCTGGCCGTCGGCGCTCTGCCGCCCTCAAAATAAACAACGAAAAAAAAAGACCGGCTCCGGGCTGAACCCGAAGCCGGTCTTTTCGGTAGAGCGAATGTCACGAGACGGCCTGTAAAAAAGGGGCGGGCATAGAAAAGGAGCAAAAGGAGAACGATCAGGCCCGCCGCGGTGATGACGGCGGCGGGAATCAGCATCGGAGCGGGGTAATTGCCGTATATAAAGCTGTTTTCCGTCATCAGGGCGTTGGTGCTGACATAGGAGGCCACCGGTGTGCCGACGATGAGGACGCAGCCGCCGTAATGGAAACAAAACCAAAGTGTGCCGAGGAACATGAAATCATCTCCTTTAAAATGGCTCTCAAAAAAGCGGACCGCAGACGCGGAGCGTATCCGGAAACGGCGCCGGTCTGCGGTTTAGAAGGTATTTTTTTGCGAATCGAACCGTTGCCGGGGGATGATGGCGTTCCCTTATTCGGCGGCGATTTCAACACTGCTTTCTTCATTCGGTTTTTTCCTGAAAGCGGAGTAAAACATCGTGATGGAAGTGTAGATCAACACGCATACGACGAGCCAGGTCAGTATGTAAATGGGCAGCTCTTTGACGAGGAACGCCGCGAGCAGCACCCCGATGGAGCCTGCGATCTGGCCGATGAACGTGACCTTGATGTCGTAATTGTTGTCTTTAATGAACTGAACGCCGGCAACGGGCATCAGCAGCGTATAGGAGCTGAAGAGAATCGGGAAAGCCGCCCGGGGGCTCATGCCCAGCGTATAGCAAACGGCCATCATCGGCGCGTAAGCGCCGATGCCGCAGGCGGTGCAGATCCCCAGCGCGAAGAAAATGACCATGGAAACGATCAGTTTCCAGCCGGCAAAGCCGATGGCTTCGCCGCCGGCGGGCCAGATGCCAAGCTGACGCATGACCATAATGCCGGCGACGACGATGAGACCAAACCCGAAAACGAGCTGAATGGTTTTTTCCGGAAGTCTGTCCACAATGCGGGCGCCGATGTTCGCGCCGACGGCGCAGCAGAGAACGAGGGCCAATAATGTGACGGGATCGACTTTCACGATGGAAATAAAGATCAGTGCCTCAATACATTGAGGAATGAGCGACGCGACGTTTAACGTGCCGGGAATCATCTTGTCCGGCAATATCCTGAGCATTTTCCAAAGGGCGGTCTGCGGCGCGTAAGCCCCGATGCCGAGGGTGTCGAAAAACATTGTGACACAGGAAATCAAAAAAATGATGACGGGATTTTTCTTGGAAATCCGATCCTTGTTCCCTTTTGCGTTTTTGATGAGCAGCGCGGAAAACATTGCCGCTAAGGCAACCGCCACAATTTGAAGACCGCGGATGATAATTGTACCCATTGTTTCACCCCATTTCCTGACAGCCGGGCTTCGGAAGAACGGTGATGGGGGATGTTCCGCCGAAGCCGCTGTCAATGATTTGTTCTGAACCGTTACGAGAGGAGCCTCGCGACTTCGGCGACGGCCTGAGACGCGTCTTCGCCGTAGGCGTCGGCGCCGATGCGCTTGGCGAAACGTTCGGTGACCGGGGCGCCGCCGACGAGTGTTTTGAATTTGTTTTTGAGACCTTTTTCTTTTAAGAGCTCTTCAAGCACTTTCATTTCACCCATGGTGGTGGTGAGCAGCGCGGAGGTGCCGATGAGATCCGCGCCGCATTCGACCGCTTTTTCAACGATGTCGGCGGCGGGAACGTCGCGGCCCAGGTCAATGACTTTGACGCCCTGCGTTTTGATGAGAGAGGCGACGATTCCTTTGCCGATGTCGTGCACGTCGCCCTGGACCGTGGCCAGGACCATGGTGCCTTTCTTTTCGGCGGTGCCGCCTTTTTTGGATATCTCTTCTTCCACAATGGCGGAAACGGCTTTCATAGCGTCGGCGGCGAGCATCAGTTCGGGGAGGAACATGCGGCCGCGGCCGAACTGGTCGCCGACTTCGCGGATACCGGCGCTGAAACCTTCGGAGAGGAGTTCGGCGGCGTCAACGCCATCGGCAATGGCGTCGTTCATGACGGAAACGGCTAATTTCTCATCGCCTTTGATCATGGAGTCAATGGCGGCTTTGATGTATTCTTCTTTGGTCATTTTTATATCTTCTCCTTTGTCATATTTGGGCTGAGCTGCGTTTTTGTATTTGATGTCTTTGAACGAACGGTCAAAGCAGACCGGTTTTCTTTTTGAATTGAGTGACGCTGGGAATTTCAATGCCGAGGACTTTTTCGATGTTGAATTTGGCTTCCATCCCGTTGCTGGCGCCTTTTCTGTCAAGAACCGTACCGATGTCAAGAGATTCCCTGATCTCTTTCATCGCGAAGGTATCGGACAGATCGAGAACGGAGCAATGGAGCTTGTCCGCGACGTATTCTTTCGCGGCGCTGAGTCTCATTCCCTTCATGACCATACGGCTGACCAGGTCTCCGGCCGTCCGAATCCCACCCATTCCGGAAGAGAGCTCATGTACCGCCGCCATGCCGTAAGCATCGCCGTGGCCAATCTACAACCCGTCGACTTTGGCGATTTCCAGCAAGGCTTTGGAAACGCGGGAAGTCACGTCGGTGGGCGTGGTGTTGGTGTTGGTCACGCCGCCGACGCCCATGCCGGCGTCAACGACAACGGGGATTTCCGCCGCGGCGACACAGGCCTTGGCGTAAGTGAGAGCTCTCGCTAAGTTCCAGGCAAAGGTCTGGTTGCTGTTGGTATTGACGACACAGCCAAAGATGTCCACCCCGGCTTTTTCCGCCATTTTTACCTGCTGATGGGGGTAAGCTCCGGCAATACGTTCGCCCTCAAACTCGAGCTGACCGTGCATGCCGAGGTTGAACTCGCCGGCCATGCCCATTTCGATCCCGATATTGGGAAATCTTTTTTTCAGTTCTTTCGCGGCCATCAGAGCGGCGAGAACGTCCGCGTCGCCGGAAGCGCCGACGGTATCGAACTGAATGCCGCAGGCGCCGGCTTCCGCCATTTGGCCGGTGATGAAGACCATGTCGCTGACGGCGTGTTCAACGGCTTCTTCCTGGGCTTCGCGGGCTTCGGCGATTTTGCCCATGGGCAGCAGTTCCGACCAGTTGTCAATAGGGCCGTCGGGCTTGGTGTACTGACCAAGATTGGGCATGGCGCCGTAAAAGATCGGCATCACGCAGTTGTTCTGGGCCAGTTCCATCGTCATGGCTTCTTCCTGAACAAAGTTTTTGATGCTCTTGTAGCTGTAGTCGGTGGTGCAGAGTTCCATTGTGTCGGAACAGAGTATTCGCTCATGAATCATCAGCGTCGCGAGGCGGTCCACCGGGATCCCTGCCCGCACCGGCAGTTTTAAAGTGCCGGCGTCAAAGGTCATGATCCCTTCATGCCCTCTTTTCACGCTGACATTTTTCTGAGGCATGGTCAGTATCTCGACGAGATAATCGACCTCTTCTTTTGCCAGTTCGGGGATTTGCCCCCTGTCCGCCGCGTCGGCGGTGCCGTCTTCCACGTCATAGCGAATGTCTTCTTTCGACATCATGACCGCGGCGCCGTCACCCAAACGTGTGAAAAATTCACTCATTGAAAACGCCTCCTTTTTGTTTTTCTTTTTACTGTGATATAACGCAAAAAAGGTGCCAAATGTTCTTTTTTGTCAAAAAAAAGGTTTGACCAGCGATTTGTTATTGTATTTGACCGAATTTTAAAAGCCCTCTGATGCGTTTACGCATCAGAGGGCTTCGGTATTTTGATATAATTTGTCTCTTTGTCCATTATGAGATATGATGTTTAGACGCATCACCTTTTGATGCGCGCGCACATCGAAGTTCAATTTGTGTTTTTGTTAAGTAAGCGCACGACAGTGCTTTGATTGACCCCCAAAGCTTCCGCGGCCTTTCTCGTACTGCCGAAACGTCTCATGGCGCTGTGAACAAGGATGGAATCCAGCTCTTCCCTCGCGTTCTTTAAAGGGAAAATCCCGCTGCAGTAAATGCGCTGACTTGCCGACGGTTTTCCAAGGACTTCTTTGAGCAGGTCTTCATCGATCTCATTTCCTTCCGCGGAAATGACGAACCGTTCAATGACGTGCATGAGCTCACGGACATTTCCGGGCCATTCATAACGTGTCAGATCAAAAAGAACTTTTTCCGAAATGCGTTTCTCGGCGCAATGCTGCCGGTTGAATCTTTTTAGGAACAGCTGTGCCAGCGGGCGGATGTCTTCCTTGCGGCTGCGCAGCGGTTCCAGATGAATGGGCATGGTGTTGAGGCGATAGAACAAGTCTTTGCGGAAGCGGCCCTCCTCCACCTCTTTTTTTAAATCGCGGTTGGTGGCGGCAACGACCCGCGCGTCAATGGGGATTTTTTTGATGCCGCCGATGCGCTGGATCTTCTTGTCCTGGAGAAATTCCAGCAGTTTTACCTGAAGCATCCAGGGCATTTCCCCGATTTCATCCAGGAAGATGGTGCCCTTGTCGGCGGCTTCAAGGATGCCGGTTTTTCCCTCTTTTGCCGCTCCCGAAAAGGAGCCGGGCATATATCCGAAGAGCTCCGATTCCAGCAGGTCTTTGGGGATGGAACCGCAGTTGATCTTCATCATCGGATGATCGCTGCGGCGGCTCATCGCGTGGATCATTTCGGCGGTAACTTCCTTCCCCGTTCCCGTTTCTCCCTCGATCAGGACGGTGACGTCTGTCGGAGCGATTTTTGTGATGACGCGTTTTACCTCCCGCATAGCGGGGCTCTCAAACACGTAGTTCTTTTGAGCGATCATCTGATTGTGCAGGTTTTCCACCTGCTTTTTGCTTTTTTCCAGTTCTGTTGTGATCAGGGCGTTTTCTCTCATCAGATGGTTCAGTTCCTGAACGTCTTTGGAAGTGCAGAGGACGTATTGAATCTGTTGGTCTTCATCGTAGAGCGGGGTCGCCGTGGAGACAATGTAGCGGCCGGTGTGCATTTCCGTGATCCTTTCCACTTTCTTTTTTTTCTCAAGGGCTTCCAAGGTCATGCTTTCGGGGAAAAGCCCCTGTTCCACCAAATCTTCCATATTTTGTCCCACACATTGATTCCAGGACAGGCCGCATATTTCCTCGCTGCGGGGGTTCATATAAAGGACGGTGCCGTTTTCATCGGTGAGAAAGATCTCTTCGTCGATGTCGTTGATGATTTTATAGTAGATATCCCGCTGTGCGCCGGAGATTTCAACTTCACTGATGAGCCAGGGGGTGTCCTGAACAAAGAGCGGCCGTCCATCGGCCCCGGTGACAAGGACAAGGTTCGCGGTCTTTAAACGGGAAGCGATGTCGATGATTTTGGCGGTGCCGCAGATTTCGGTGACACTTTCGCAGGCCGGGACTTCGGAAAGAAAAATCTGCTCCGTTTTTCGGTCGAGAAACCGCTTCATCAGCGACTGTTTTTTAAAAACCTCATGACGTTCCGATACGACGTAAGCGATGCGGTCATCGCGGATGTCCTGCCAGCTGATTCGTTTGTTTTCTTTCCAGAGAAGAATATTATTGTTGTTGAGTTCCGCCAGCAGCATGACCTTTCCCCCTTTCTCTTTTCTTAAAAAAACCGGTAGATGTTTTTCGCTTCTTATTCTCATTGTACTTATATGATTCCCTTTTTTCAAGTGAATTTCCCATGACGAAAACGGTTCGAGTCCGGCTATGCCGTTCCTCGAACCGCTTCTCATTCACCTGTTCAAAAGGGCAGGATTATTCTCCCGTTTCGCAGTGGGCGCAGCTGGGCTCCGCCGGGAAATCCGCCGCGTCATAGGGGATGCCGTTCCTGTCGTAGTAGTCTTTGAGCGCGGCTTTGATGGCTTCTTCCGCCAAAACGCTGCAATGCATCTTGATGGGGGGCAGGCCGTCCAACGCTTCGGCGACGGCCTTGTTGGTCAGGGCCAGCGCTTCGGAAACGGGTTTTCCTTTGATGAGTTCCGTCGCCATGGAACTGGACGCGATGGCGCTGCCGCAGCCAAAGGTTTCGAACTTTACGTCTTTGATGGTGTCGTCCTCGATTTTGAGGTAGATCTTCATGATATCGCCGCACTTGGCGTTCCCCACCTCGCCGACGCCGTCGGCGTTCTCAATGACGCCGACGTTGCGGGGAGAACGGAAATGATCCATCACTTTTTCGCTGTATAATGCCATTTTATTTCACCTCGTCAGATTATATAATCGCGTTTGCCGTTCCGCAGATCCCGCCACACCGGCGACATGGCGCGGAGTGATGCGACGACGTCGGTCACGGCGTCGATGATGTAGTCGGCTTCCTCTTTCGTGGTGTTGTGGTCGATGGTGAGCCGCAGGGAGCCGTGGGCCACCTCGTGGGGGCGGCCGATGGCCAGCAGGACATGGCTGGGGTCGAGGGAACCGGAGGTGCAGGCGCTGCCGGAGGAGGCGCAGACGCCTTTGTCGTCCAAAAGCAGCAGCAGGGATTCCCCTTCGATGCCCTCAAAGCAGAAGCTGACGTTGCCGGGGAGGCGGTGTTCGGCGTCGCCGTTCAGGGCGGCGTGGGGGATTTTGCCGATGCCGGCGATGAGCCTGTCCCGGAGGGCCGCGGTCTTCGCGGCGTTTTCCTCGATGTGGGCGGCGGCTTCTTCCAGGGCGGCGGCCATGCCCATGATGGCGGGGATGTTTTCCGTCCCGGCCCGTTTGCCCCGTTCCTGGGCGCCGCCGTGGATCAGGTTCGTCAGGCGGATGCCCCTGCGGGCATAGAGGACGCCGATGCCCTTCGGCCCATGGAACTTGTGGGCGGAGAGGGAGAGCATGTCGATGTTTTCTCTTTGGACGTCGATGTACAGATGCCCCGCGGCCTGGACGGCGTCGGTGTGGAAGACCACACCCTTTTCCCGGCAGACGGCGCCGATTTCGGCGATGGGCTGAACGGTGCCGATCTCGTTGTTGGCGTACATCACGGTGACGAGGCAGGTCTCGTCGGTGATGGTCTCCCTCACCTGTTCCGCCGTGATGAGACCGTCACCGTGAACGTCGAGATAGGTGACGTCGAACCCTTCCTTTTCCAGCTCCTTCAGGGTGTGGAGGACGGCGTGGTGCTCAAAGGCGGTGGAAATGATGTGTTTTTTCCCGCCGCGTTCCCCGAGGCGGGCGGCGGAGACGATGGCCTGATTATCGGCTTCGCTGCCGCCGGAAGTAAAATAGATCTCCGCTTCCGCGCAGTTGAGGACGGCGGCGATTCGCCGCCGCGCGTCGGTAAGGGCTTCTTTGGCGATCTGACCGACGGTGTGGAGAGAAGAGGGGTTGCCGTAGATATCGTCAAAATAGGGCATCATCGCCGCTTTCGCCGTGGGGCTCAGTGACGTTGTCGCGGCGTTGTCCGCGTAAATTCGCATAGTGTTCACTTCCTTTTTTGCCGCGGCGGTGCTTTCCCTCGCCGCGTTTTAAACCCATTTGAATAGTAGGTTATATACAGTATAATCCTACTTAATTGGTTTGTCAATAGCCCGGTGGGAACGAGGATAAAATCTTACTATTTTGGAAAAAAATACCGCTTTGCCCTCTTAGGGAGGGAAACGGCTTTCGCCGCCGTTTCGCCCTTGACAAGGCGAGGTTTGTCTCGGTATACTATAAATAATGAAGGAAGAGACACGGCGCGGCCCTCCCGCCGCCGCGTCTCGGCAAAGCGAAAGGAGCGATATGATATGCTGAAGGATGGAACAATCTGGGTCGCCAACGACGGAGAGGGCGCGCCCCTGACGATACGGCCGGAGATGGCGAACCGCCACGGTCTGATTACCGGCGCCACCGGGACAGGGAAAACAGTGACGGTGAAAGTGCTGGCGGAGTCTTTCAGCGATCTGGGCGTGCCGGTCTTTTTGGCCGACGTCAAAGGTGACCTCGCCGGTATGATCCGCCCCGGTGCGGACAGCGAGGATATGCGGGCCCGGATCAGCCGCTTCGGCCTGGAAGAGGACTTTTCCTATCAGTCGTTCCCCGCTTCCTTCTGGGATATTTACGGCGTCAGCGGCATCCAGCTCCGAACGACGGTTTCCGAAATCGGTCCGTTGCTGCTCAGCCGCGTCCTCGATCTGAATGATCTGCAGAGCGACATTCTCTCCATCATCTTCAAAATCGCCGACGATCAGCAGCTTCTGCTGGTGGACACGAAGGATCTTAAAGCGATGCTCCATTACGTCGATGAGAACAGGGAGGAATTCGCCCCGGCCTACGGGAAGATCAGCCCCGCTTCCATCGGCGCCATCACCAGGGCGCTGGTGGCGCTGGAGACCGCCGGCGGCGACATCTTTTTTGGGGAACCGGCCCTGAACATCGCCGATTGGCTCACGACCGACGCCGAGGGCAAGGGGATGATCCACATCCTCGACAGCGGCAGTCTCATCAACAACCCCCGTCTCTACTCGACGTTTTTGCTCTGGCTGATGTCGGAGCTCTTTGAGACCCTGCCGGAAGTCGGCGATCTCGCCAAGCCGAAGATGGTCTTTTTCTTTGACGAGGCGCACCTGCTCTTTAACGACGCGCCGAAACCGCTGCTGGATAAGATCGAACAGGTGGTGAAGCTGATCCGCTCCAAGGGCGTCGGCGTCTATTTCTGCACCCAGAACCCAAAGGACATCCCCGACGGCGTTTTGGCGCAGCTGGGCAACAAGGTCCAGCACGCCCTCAGGGCCTATACCCCGGCGGAGCAGAAGGCCATCCGCGCCGCGGCGGAATCCTTCCGCCCCAATCCGGATTTCGACACCTTTGAGGCCATCACGACGCTGGGCACCGGGGAGGCCGTCGTCTCCTTCCTCGATGAGGAGGGGATTCCTTCCGTCGCGGAAAAGGGCTTTATCCTGCCGCCGCGGAGCCTGATGGGCTCCGTCGACGAAAGCGCCAGGGATACGGCGGTGAAATCCTCCCTGGCTTACAGCAAATACGCCGTGGCCTATGATCCCGATTCGGCCTATGATTTCCTGGAACGGAAGGGCCTTGCCGACCGCGAGGCCGCCGAAGCCGCCGCCGCCGAGGCGGAACGGCTGAAAGCCGAGGAAAAAGCCGCCAAAGAGGCGGAAAAAGAAGCGGCGAGAGCGGCGAAGGAAGAGGAAAAGGCCGCCGTCGCCGCCGCCAAAGCCGAAGAGCGGGAAGCGGCCAAAGCCGCCGCTGCCGCCGCCAAGGCCGAGGAAAAAGCGCGGAAACAGAAGGAAAGAGCCGTGAAACAGGTCGGCAATTCCGTCGCCGGCACCGTCGGCCGGGAAGTCGGCAAGCAGTTCGGCAAACAGTTCGGTTCCTTCGGCAAGACCCTCGGCGGCAACGTCGGTGCCAGCATCGGCCGGGGGCTGCTGAGCACCCTCTTTAAACGCTGAGCGGCGTTCGCTCTTTCGCGCTCAAAGCCGTGAAATAAAAAAAACCTCACTTCGTTTTTCAAAAAAAGGCCGCATAGTCCCAGTGTTTCGGGGCAAGCTAAGAAAAACAAAGTGAGGTTTTGCTTATGTTCAAACACGAAAAAAAGATGCTCCGTCCCGTCGCCGTTGAACGGCCCAATCCGCAGTATGCCGCTTTGCTCCAGGAACAGCTCGGCGGCTGCAACGGGGAGCTGAAAGCCGCCATGCAGTATATGTCCCAGAGCTTTCGGGTCAAAGACCCCGAAATTAAGGATCTCTTCATGGACGTCGCCGCCGAGGAGCTCTGCCACATGGAAATGATCGGTGAGACCATCTCCCTGCTGAACGGTCACGATGTCAACGCCTATTCCGTTCCCGCCGGGGAAATCCAGACCCACGTCGTTCTCGGCCTCAACCCCGGCCTCGTCAACGCCTCGGGCTATTCCTGGACCGCCGATTACGTCACCGTCACCGGCGATCTCTGCGCCGATCTCCTCGCCGACATCGCTTCGGAACAGCGGGCGAAGGTCGTCTATGAGTATCTCTACCGCCAGATCGGCGATAAAAAAGTCCGGGAGACCATTGATTTCCTGCTCAACCGTGAGGAAGCCCACAACGCCATGTTCCGCGAGGCCTTTAACAAGGTGAGCGATACCGGTTCCAACCTCGATTTCGGCACCACCGAGGCCGCCAAATCCTATTTCAACCTTTCGGACCCTTCGCCGGCGGGAACACCGTTCCCAAAGGAACCGGTCGCGCCGGGAAGTTTTCGCTGAAGGAGCGGCTTATGATCGAAGAAGATACCATCAAACTGCTCCGTGAGTGCGACGCCGGCATCAAAATGGGTCAGGACGCCATCAACGAGGTCATCGACCGGGTGAAGTCGAAAGACCTCGCCGCCAGTCTGCGCCATTGCCGCGTGGAACACGGTATGCTGGAAAAGGAAATCCAAACGCTCCTCAACCGCTGCCACGACGAGGGCAAAGAACCGGCGCTGATGGCGCTGGGCATGTCCTGGCTGAAAACGAACGTAAAGATGATGGCCGATCCTTCCGACGCCACCATCGCCGACGTGATGACCGACGGCTGCAACATGGGCGTCAAATCGCTGTTCCGCTATCTGAACCAATACAAAGCCGCCGGCGAGGAAGTGAAAAACATCGCCAAACGATTGATTTCCATGGAGGAAAACCTGGCGGCGGCCATGCGCCCCTATCTGTAAGCCCGAAAATTGTTTCATCAAACCCCGCTTTCGGCGGGGTTTTCCTTTGCTTTTCCTTCGTCCCCTCCGCGTCGTTTTCATGAAAAAAGGCCGCTTTTTCATTGCAAACCGAAGGAAAAAATGGTAAACTATGGTCAGGGAAATACAGTGTCCGTCCTTTGGCTGAGGAATACGGCACTTCCTTACATCGCGGAGGAAATTCTATGGATGAGCTGAAACGTATCGTGGCGGATCATCTGATCCGTTTGCGGCAAGAGGCCCAAATGACCCAGGCGGAGCTGGGCGAAAAACTGAATTATTCCGATAAAACGGTCTCCAAATGGGAGCGGGGCGAGTCCCTCCCCGACGTTTTTGTCTTAAAGCAGATCGCCGCCATGTTCCATGTGACCGTGGATATGCTGCTAACGCCCTATGAGGAATGGACGCTGCCGATGGAGCTGGGAGTGAAGGACCGTTCCTACAGCAGCAATATGATCATGCTGGTGGCGCTCGTCAGCTCCTGGACGCTGGCGCTTCTCATCTTTGTCCTGCTCTGGCTCTGCGACATCCTCTTTCCGATGATCTTCGCGCTGATGCTGCCGGTCTCCTTTGTCATCGTCCTGGTCATGAATTCCCTCTGGAACCGAGGGCGGTATAATTATTGGATCATTTCCGGTCTCGTCCTCAGTGTCTTTTTGATGATCTATCTTCTGATGTGGAAAACCCATCCCTGGCAACTGTTGCTCGTCGCCGTTCCGGCGGAAATCGTTGTTTGGCTCAGTTTTCACATTAAACGCCGTTAGCTGGCGGTTCTCCGTTTTGTAGAGAAGATTTCAGCGGGGTAGAATCCTTTTTTGGGGATTCTACCTTTTTTACGCTGTTTTGGAGAGCGCGAAAACCTTTGAGTTCCTTGCCTTTCCGCCGGGAATACGATAAAATGAAGGTGAATGAAACAAAGTGTACTTTTCCCGCGACGTTTTTTTGGAGGATCGTATGAATGATTATGTTTTGAGTTGCTGCTCTACCGTAGATCTCCCCGCCGCCCAGCTGGAACAAAGGAATATTTCGTTTGTCTGCTATCACTATACCCTCGACGGCGTGGAATACCCCGATGACCTCGGCAAAACGATGAATCTCGCCGAATTCTATCAGCGTCTGATCGCCGGCGCCGACGCGACGACTTCCCAGGTCAGCGTCGGTCAGTTCTGCGATTATTTTGAGTCATTCCTCAAAGAGGGCCGCGATATTCTCCACATCAGCTTATCCTCGGGGATCTCCGGCACCTACACCTCGGCCTGCAGCGCTGCGGAAATGATGCGCGCCCGTTATCCCGAACGCGTCATTGAGGTGGTGGATTCTCTCTGCGCCTCTTCCGGCTACGGCCTCTTTATGGACGGCGCCGCCGACAAACGGGACGAGGGGCTGTCTCTGGAAGAGCTCCGGCAGTGGGCCGAGGAGCACAAGACCGAAGTGCATCACTGGTTCTTTTCTTCGGATCTTCACTGGTACGTCAAAGGCGGCCGCGTCTCCGCCCCGGCGGGGATGATCGGCGGCATTCTCGGTATCTGCCCCGTTCTCCACGTGGATGATGAGGGGAAACTTTGCCCCATGGCCAAAGTGCGGACGAAAAAACGGGCGATGAAGGCGATGCTGGACCGCATGAAGGCAGAAGCCGTCGATACCCTGGGGTACAGCGGCAAGAGCTATCTCTGCAATTCCTATTGCCTTGACGACGCCAAGGAAATGGCGGCCATGGTGGAAGAGGCCTTCCCCCGGCTCGACGGCGCCGTTCAGATCTGCGATATCGGCACGGTCATCGGCAGCCACACCGGTCCCGGAACCATCGCCCTGTTTTTCTGGGGCGGCAAAAAACGCTGAACAGCGGTTTTATCCAAGCAAACGCGGCGGCGCTCCCTTTGGGGACGCGCCGCCTTTTTATGGCGCGGCGAATATCGGAAGATCACCGGGCTTAGAATATAAAAAACGGTCTTTTTTCCGTTCGGGAGGCGCTCATGACAACGCTCGTCACTGACGAAGGCAACAACGCCGGTCAAAACAGCCGTACCGGCGCCGCTTTTCCCGCCGCCGCGCCGCCGCTGAAGGGAACGCCCGGACGGCGGACGCTGAAGAATTTTCTCGCCACGGCGCTGATGCCGGTGGGCTCCACTCTCTACGTCTACGGCGGCGGCTGGAACCGCGGCGATACCGGCGCGGGCCCCGACGCGCGCGCCATCGGCCTCTCCCCGCTCTGGGGCGATTTTTTCCGAAGTCAGACCGCGTCCTATCACTATAAGCGTCCCGGCCCGGCGGAGAGCGGCGGCTTCTTCCGGGGGCAAAACGAATACGGCCGCGCCGGCCTCGACTGCAGCGGCTATGTCGGCTGGACGCTGTACAACACGATGAACACCGCTTCCGGCGGCGCGGGCTTTGTGACGAAATCCACGGACATGGCGAAAGCCCTGGCGGAGCGGGGATGGGGCACGTCTTCCGTTTCTTTTCGGGCGGAGGAGTTCCGTCCCGGCGATATCTTCAGCATGAACGGTCACGTCTGGATCTGCCTGGGCCGCTGCGGCGACGGCAGTCTCGTCATTCTCCACTCCGCGCCCGGCGAAAGCCGAACCGGCGGCAAAGGCGGCGGGCCGCAGCTCGGCGCCGTCGGCTCCTCCCGGAAATGCGAGGCCTGCCGGCTGGCCGAACGATATATGAGTAGGTACTTCCCGGAATGGAGCCGCCGCTACCCGGCGGCGCTCCAAAGCTATGAGGCGTATACCGCCATCAGCGGCGGCGCCTCCGGCCTCTTCCACTGGGATTTCAGCGGCGCCGCGGGCGGTCTCACCGATCCCGAGGGCTATCGGGATCTGGGGGCGGAGCGGATCCTCGCCGATCTCTTCCGAAAAAATCAATAAAAAAATGTAAAGTATGCTTGACATACCAACGCCCCTGTGGTATAGTGATGTAAAGCATGCTTTACTTTTTTTATGGAGGTGTCCGATGAAAAATTGTATCGCGGCGCTGCGAAAGGAGCGAAACTGGACTCAGCAGGCGCTGGCGGAGAAGCTCTCCGTTTCCCGTCAGACCATTATTTCCCTGGAAAAAGGGCGGTATGACCCGTCCCTTCGCCTTGCCCACGATCTCGCCGTCGTCTTCGGCTGCGCCATTGAAAAGGTCTTTATCTTTGATGAGGAGGTTGAAAAATGAATCGTGTTCGTGTAAATCTCATCAGCTATATCGTTTTGCTGCTGCTCGGCGCCGGGCTGACGCTGTTTTCGGCCCTGGGATATCTCGATGAATTCTGGTCCGGCATGGGGATCGGTTTGATCGTCGTTTCGGTGCTGAACCTGATCCGCTTCGCGCGGTACAAGACCGATCCCGCTTACGCCGAAAGAATCAGTGTCCGCAACCGCGACGAGCGCAATCGTTATTTGGCTGAAAAAGCCCGGTCCTTTTCCTTCTTTTACAGCGTTCTCGCCGAGTGTCTCGCCATCATCGTGCTGAGAGTGGCAGAACACCCGCAGCTCTCCACGGCGGTGGGATTTGTCCTCTGCGCTCAGCTGGTGCTGTACTGGGTATCCTGGCTCTGCCTGCGCCGGAAGTATTAAAGAAGGAGGAGCTTATGGAACAAACGGTGGAAATGCGGATCATCGCCAGGATCCGCGGTGATTTTAACTCAAAATTCGGCCTGCCGCGCCAAAGCGGTCTCGTCCCGGCGCTTCGCTCCGCCGTCGTCTTCGAGCCGCCCTATCGGGACGAAGATGCTGTCCGGGGGCTGTCCGATTATTCACATCTGTGGCTCCTGTGGTGCTTTTCCGAGTCGATCCGGGAGGGCTGGACGGCAACGGTGCGTCCGCCCCGCCTCGGCGGCAACCGGCGGATGGGCGTTTTCGCCACCCGTTCGCCGTTCCGTCCCAATCCCATCGGTCTCTCGTCGGTGGCGCTGAAGGAAATCGTTTTCGACGAAAAGGAGGGGCCGATCCTCATCATCGAGGGCGCCGATCTGATGGACGGCACGCCGATTTTCGATATCAAGCCCTACCTGGCCTTTACCGACAGCCATCCCGAAGCCCGGGGCGGTTTCACCGCGGACATCGCCGCCTATCGCCTCGACGTGGTCTTCCCTGCCGAGTTGCTGGCGAAAGTCCCCGCCGAAAAGCGCGCTGCGCTCCAGGGCGTCCTCGCCGAGGACCCCCGCCCCGCCTATCACGAAGATCCTTCCCGCCGCTACGGCCTCTCCTTTGCCGGCCTCGACATCGGTTTCAAGGTGAAGGAGAAGACGCTGACGGTAGTGGATGTGGAAAAAACAAAGTGATTTATAAACCTGTGAAAAAAGAGCCGCGGAACGGCTCTTTTTTTAAAAATGTAATTTATAAAATGGAATCATGTGCGTTTTATGAAAAAATGGCTTGCAATGACCGAGGGTTTGTGTTATATTTACTTTGCGGACAGTTCAAATGATCCGCCTCGTATCGGGAAATGATTCTTGATAAAAATAAGCGGTATTCTCCGAAATGATTGGACCCGTTTCGGAGATGAGCCAGGTGCTACCATCACCAAGACAAAGAGCAAATACTCATACCGCATTTTTCATTATAACATCTTGTTGATGCCGTTTCAAGACTGTATATAATGATAATGCGGAAGGTTTGTTCCTCCATTGCTGTACTTTTTTATCAAAACAGGTGCTGTGTACCCCCAAAGGGTTCACAGCACTTTTTCATTTCCCGAAAAAAACAAGAGGGGAAAAGGAGGAAAATATGAAAAAGAAACTGATATTATTAACGCTGATACTGTCTTTTATGATTGGCTGTTTCGCGACGCCGGTGAGCGCAGCAGGAATGACGCTTGATCAGCTTAAAGCAAAATTCCCGGATGGAAAGCATTGGAATCATAAAGTTACTGCTGTTAGTAATAATGGCGACAACCTTTTGGCTACAGGAAATGAGTCTTTTGCAAATAGTGTGACCAACCATCCGTGTGCAACTCATAGCGGTCCTGCATCTGTAGGGCAATATGATTGTAATTATTTTGATGGTGGAATCCAGTGTTGGGGATTTGCACATAAATTAGGGTATGATTATACAGGAGGAAGCCGACCTTCCACGTGGACGAAGAAATATACTTTGGATGATCTTAAAGTAGGAGATATTGTTCGATATGGAACACATTCCGTATTTGTAACATCTGTAAGCAGTACTGCGTTTACTGTGGCTGAAGGAAATTATGGATATGATTGTTCTATTAAATGGGGAAGATACATCACTAAGTCAAGTATTGCTCGTTCGTTGCAATGGGTGAGTAAATGTCCTGTTTCACCCTCCTCGGCACCTAAGCCGCCAACAAATGTCAGTACGACTGCCAGTGGTACTTCTGTAACTGTTAAATGGAGCGCTTCGGCGGGAACTTCCTACTATAATGTATATTTGGTGCAAAGCCCTTGGGGATGGGAAAATATCAAATATACAGGAAAAACAACGGCAACGTCCTATACGTTCTCTAATGTTAAGGCAGGTTCTTATTGTGCTTTTGTTATTGCCCGGCCAAATGCAGATTCGGTTCAAAGTAAATGGGTGGGCGTAACCGCAACGGCAAACGTCACCCCTGCTGCTCCATCCATAAAAGCAAACGGGACGGAATTGATTGAGGGGAACAGTCTGACGATTTCCTGGCCCGCGGCGAAAAACGCTACAAAGTATCAGTACTATATATATGAATTGCCGAGAAGATACGGCACAAGCAACGCGGTGAAAACGGGGACTACAACGGCAAAGTCTATCTCCTTTAAGGATATTCCCAGCGGGTATTACACTTGTGTTGTATACAGTATCTCTAGTACAAACACAAAAAGCAAAGCGAGTAACGCCGTATCCTTTGATATACGAAAAAGTGATTATACGGCTTCAAA
Organism: uncultured Bacillota bacterium; assembly: GCA_902796855.1. GTDB lineage: Bacteria > Bacillota > Dehalobacteriia > UBA7702 > UBA7702 > UBA7702. The sequence goes on from CADBQN010000044.1 coordinate 43,388, forward strand.
AGTGATTATTAGAGACGGTCATCTCTATGCGCTGTATGAGTCGAAAGAAGCATGGGATTACGCCGAAAAACTTTGTGAGTATTTTGGCGGTCATTTAGCTACGATAACCAGTGCGAAAGAAAATGAAGTTATCAAAGAGTTAATGGCTTCCGCGAAAGGGAATTGGTATTGGTTGGGGGCCCATAATTATGTCGATTCCGACTGGAACAAAACGAACGGCCCCTGGAGTTGGGTGACAGGGGAAAGCTTTTCCTATACCAACTGGTATTCGGGCGAACCGAGCCAAAGTGGCAATAACGCTACCCGAGAGCATTTTCTTGAATTACGGACAGCCAATAACTGCACCTGGAATGATAAATCGAATCGTGCGGTGAATGAAGACGGGTTTATTCTGGAAATCGATAATGTAAATCCCGATAAACCGACCGGAATGACAGCATGGGGGACATCTCAATACAAAGTATTTAACACTTCCATGACCTGGACGGAGGCGGAAGCCTACTGTGAAAGCATCGGAGGTCATCTTGCCACGGCTGAGACCGGTGATGAATATGTCTTCCTCGCGGATTTGGTTACGTCAGGCAGTAAAGCGTGGTACTATCTGGGCGGTAAACGAACAGATACCGGTGGAAACGGCAAATGGCTGAACGGGAATGTCATTTCAAAAACGGATGGAAAGACGAAATGGAGTTCCTTTAACCAGGGCGACTTCCTGTTTATGTATAAAAGCGGGAGTGGTTTAGGTTGGATCAAGAACGCGTATAAGCCTACTGCGGATATTAAAAATTTCGGTTTCATCTGTGAATTTGATGGCGTTGCCGTTACCGGTGTCACACTGGATAAAACAGCATTGTCTCTGACCGAAGGGAACAGCGAAACCTTAACAGCGACGATTGCTCCTGCCGATGCCGCAAACAAAACGGTGATTTGGAAGAGCGATAATACCGGAGTTGCCACGGTAGAGAATGGTAAAGTTACTGCCGTGAAAGCGGGTACGGCGAATATCACCGCAACCACTGCCGACGGAAACAAAGTTGCCGCCTGCGAAGTAACGGTAATCGCTAAAGATCTGAAAGTGACAGGGGTAAGCCTTGATAAGACCGAACTGCCCATGGTAATGGGTAATACAGAAAAGTTGACGGCTGTTGTCACTCCGGAAGGTGCCACAAATTATGATTTGGCATGGAAAAGCTCTGATGAAAGCGTAGCGACTGTTGACGGAGTCGGAAATGTAAAAGCGGTTGGTGTCGGTACGGCGGAAATTATCGTAACGGTACGTCCGACCGCGTCAGTGAGTCCTTCTTCTGAAGGAGCAAGGCCCTCTTCTTTGGTTGAGGAGTATACGGCAAAATGCCTTGTGATTGTAGCGAAAAACAATCCGGAATCCGCTTTTGGAGATGATGACGACGATAGCTTCCGTTTTGTAGACGTGATGGATGAAAAGGCCTATTTCTTTACGCCGGTCTATTTCGCTTATTATAACGGTATCACCAAGGGGACAGATGAAACCCATTTCAGTCCTGGCGCGACTTGTACCCGGGGTCAGGTGGTGACGTTCCTCTGGAGAGCGAAGGGCTCTCCGGAACCGGCGACGGCAAACAATCCCTTTAAAGACGTAAAATCCGGCGATTACTTTTACAAAGCGGTGCTGTGGGCGGTGGAAAATGAAATCACGAAGGGAACGAGCACCACGACATTCAGCCCGAACGAAGGTTGTACCCGCGGTCAGGTTGTGACCTTCCTCCACCGTACGGAAGGAACTCCTGCGGTTTCCGGGAAGAATCCTTTTACAGATGTAAAATCAGACGACTATTATTATAACTCGGTACTTTGGGCTTCCACGAACGGCGTGACTTCTGGCACCTCTGCAACAGCTTTTAGTCCGAAAGACGTTTGCACTCGTGCTCAAATTGTCACTTTCCTCTATCGAGATTTAGCGGAATAAACGCATTATTGGAACTGAGTCGGCGAATCAACGGCGGCTCAGTTCCTTACATCTTTATTTAGAAAACGGAGGAAAAAAATGAGGAAGGTAACAAAAAGTTTTATTGTAATTATCCTTGCGTTATGTCTGATTTTCACCATGGCGGTGGGCGTCAGTGCGGCGGTTGGCGTCAGCGCGGAAGTGATCGACAGTGGCACCTGCGGAGATAATCTCACGTGGTCGTTGGACGATGCAGGAACACTAACCATTTCGGGAACGGGGAAGATGACAGATTATGATTTTTCTGATTCCCCGTGGCACCGAAATTACGATATTAAAACCGTCATAATAAAATCCGGCGTGACGACCATCGGCGATGAAGCGTTTGTTAACTGCGGTGGTTTAACGTCGGTGACGATTCCAAACAGCGTGGAGAGTATCGGAGATCGCGCGTTTGACTTATGCAATTTAACGTCGGTGACGATTCCAAACAGCGTGACGAGTATCGGAAAAGCCGCGTTTATGAGTTGCGCTTGTTTAACGTCGGTGAAGATTCCGGACAGCGTGACGAGTATCGGAGATTACGCGTTTGGCGGTTGCACCGGTTTAACGTCAATCACGGTCAGCCCGGATAACGCGAATTATTCCGATCGGGATGGTGTACTGCTTAACAAAAATCAAACGGTTCTCCTTTGTTATCCCGGAGGGAAATCGACCTCTTATATTATTCCTTCCGGCGTGACGAGTATCGGAGATTACGCGTTTGGCTTCTGCTTCCGTTTAACGTCGATCACGATTCCGTACGGCGTGACGAGTATCGGAGATTATGCATTTTATGAATGCTTTGATTTAACGTCGGTGACGATTCCGAACAGCGTGACGAGTATCGGAGATTCTGCGTTTGATCAATGTTTCGGCTTAACGTCAGTAACGATTCCGAACAGCGTGACGAGTATTGGAGAGAGTGCATTTAATTGGTGTGTCGGTTTAACGTCGATAACGGTCAGCCCGGATAACGCGAATTATTCTGATCGCGATGGTGTAGTGTTTAACAAAAATCAAACGGTTCTCGTTTGTTATCCCGCAGGGAAATCGGGTTCCTATACCATTCCCGACGGTGTGACGAGTATCGGAGACTGGGCGTTTTCAGAATGTCGCGCTCTAACGTCGGTGACGATCCCGAACAGTGTGAAGAGTATCGGAGTTTCCGCGTTTTTGGATTGTCGCGGTTTAACGTCGATCACGATCCCGAACAGCGTGACGAGTATCGGAGGGAGCGCGTTTTGCGGCTGCGAAGCTTTAACATCGGTGACAATCCCGGACAGTGTGAAGAGTATCGGGGTTTTCACGTTTACTCACTGCACTGCTTTAACGTCAATTACAATTCCGGACAGCGTGACGTGGATCGCATATAACGCGTTTGACGACTGTGACGGTTTAACGATTTATGGTTATGCGAATTCTACGGCAGAAACTTACGCCAATGAGAACAACATTCCCTGGGTACAGATTAACATCAACCCAACTGCTGTTACATTAAATAAAGCCACAACTTCCATTACGGTAGGCGGCAGTGAAACGTTGACGGCGACAGTTTCTCCGAATAACGCCACCAACAAAAATGTGACATGGAAGAGCTCCGATACTTCCATTGCCACAGTCAGCAACGGCAAAGTGACGGCAATAAAAGATGGTACTGCGAATATTACCGTTACCACTGCCGATGGTAATAAAACCGCTACATGCAAAGTAACAGTGGTACCGCAAACCATCGCCGTAACAGGTGTTACATTAAATAAAGCCATAGCTTCCATTACGGTAGGCAGCAGTGAAACGTTGACAGCGACGGTTACGCCGAATAATGCCACCAACAAAAATGTGACATGGAAGAGCTCCGATACTTCCATTGCCACAGTCAGCAACGGCAAAGTGACGGCAATAAAAGCCGGTACTGCGAATATTACCGTTGCCACTGCTGATGGTAATAAAACCGCTACATGCAAAGTAACAGCGGTACCGCAAACCATCGCGGTTACCGGCGTAACGCTGAACAAAACGGCATTGACCCTTAATAAGGGCGCGACATCTACCTTGACAGCAACCGTTTCTCCGAGCAACGCCACAAATAAAACGGTGACATGGTCAAGTTCCGATACGAAAGTTGCGACGGTAAGCAATGGAAAAATCACGGCGGTTGGTGCCGGA
>CADBQN010000045.1 GCA_902796855.1 uncultured Bacillota bacterium
ACTATGGCAACAGGATCGGCAAAACGATCATCTTTGCCAAAAACCACACCCACGCGGAAAAAATCCTGGAAGTATTCGGAAAGGAGTATCCGCATCTGACAGGGTTCGCCAAAGTGATCGACAATTACATGACCTACGCCCAAAGCGCCATCGATGAATTTTCCGACCCGGGCAGACTGCCGCAGATCGCCATTTCCGTAGATATGCTGGATACCGGTATCGACGTGCCGGAAGTTTTGAACCTTGTCTTTTTTAAAAAAGTGATGAGCAAGGCCAAATTCTGGCAGATGATCGGCCGCGGCACGCGCCTCTGCCCGGGGCTGATCGACGGCGCGGATAAAGACAAGTTTTATATCTTCGATTTCTGCGGAAATTTTGAGTTCTTCCGCATGAACAAGGGCAGAGCCACCGCCAACATGATCGCGCTGTCGGGAGCGATTTTTCACCTCAAGGCGCAGATCGCCTTCAAGCTCCAGGATCTGGCCTATCAAACGCCGGAGCTGGCGGCGTTCCGCGAAACGCTTGTGGAGGATATGGTGCGGAAGGTGCGGGAACTGAACCGGGAAAATTTCGCGGTGAAACAGCACCTGAAATATGTGGAGCTCTATGCCGATCCCGAGAGCTACAACGCGCTCAGCTATGAAGATACGCTGCTTATGAAGCAGGAGCTGGCGCCGCTGATTGAACCGGAGCGGGATGACGCCAAGGCGCTGCGCTTCGACGCGCTGATGTACGGAATCGAGCTGGCCTACCTCGCCGGGAAAAAATACAGCCGCGCGCATCACGACCTTTTAGGCAAAGTCTCCGCCGTCGCCGGCGTCGCCAACATCCCGGAAATCATCGCCGAAACCGAACTGATTGATAAGATACTGCACACAGATTATCTGGAAAACGCCGGTATCAATGAATTTGAACATATCCGTGAGCACCTGCGTGATCTGATAAAATACATCCCCCGGGCAAAAACGGTTTACGACACGAACTTTGAAGATGAAATCCTCTCCATCGAATGGAAAGAATCGGAACTGGAAAATGATGATTTAAAGAATTATAAAGCAAAGGCGGAATACTACATTCGCCAGCATCAGGATAACGCGGTCATCGCGAAGCTCAAAGGGAATGTCCCTTTAACCGAAACAGACGTAAAAGAGCTGGAAGAAATTATATGGAATAAAATCGGCACAAAAAAGGAATACGAAGCGGAATACGGCTCCAAACCCTTGGGCGAGTTTGTGCGGGAAATCGTCGGACTCGATATGAACGCGGCAAAGGAGGCCTTCGCGGAATTTTTAAATAACACCGACCTCGACAGCCGACAAATCTTTTTTGTCAACCAGATCGTGGAATACATCGTCCATAACGGAATGATGAAAGATCTTTCCGTTTTGCAGGAAACACCGTTTACGGATCAGGGGAGCATCGTGGAAGTCTTTACCGACCTGACCGTCTGGATGGGCATTCGCAAAGCAATTGAACAGGTCAACGCCAACGCGTTGGCGGCATAAAACACACCGAAACGCCGCGGAGCGGAGCACGGCTTCCCCGCCCGGCAGAGAAACGGAGGTATGATGATGACGTCTCAAAGCAATGAACAGGCCAAACGAACCGTATTGAAATGCGCGAACTGCGGCGCGCCGGTGTTCTACGACGCCACCGCCGATGCCTTCCGCTGTTCCTTCTGCGGCACCACCGCCGCTTTCGACGGCGACGACGGCGTGGAAGAACAGGAGCTCGTTTTAGAGCATCACGCCGTTCCCTTCCGCGACGGCTGTTTCGACCTAAGCGCCATGGAAAAGCCAAAGGAATATCGGCCCATCTACAAAAGCGTGAAGCTGGAAACGTGGCAGATTCGGGAAAACGAAAGCTACATCGGCTGGCGCAAGCCCGGGAGCATCGAGCCGCGGGAAAAGATTGAGTTCCTCTGCGACAGCTGCGGCGGCATCGTCGCGGGCTACGGCTCCCAGAACATCTGGGTATGCCCCTACTGCGGCAACAAATACGGCAAGGAAGAGCTGATGCGCACCGGTTTCTATACGCCGAACTGGGGTTTTAAAGGCTATGGCTTCGATGAGGACGGCCGTCCGAAGGTCTTTACCGACGCCGACAGACCCCTCCCCCACTTCGCCGCGCCCTTCGTCATTTCCCGCGCCGAGGCGGAGCGCGCCGTGCTCCGCCTTGTTGGGGAGCATCCCAAAGCCTTTGCCGAAGTCGATATGGAGGAGCACGTGAAGAACCTTCGGGCGGTCTATTACCACTACTACCTCTGCGACTCGACGATCCTGATCGGCGCGGAAACGGAAAACGGCCGCGCCCTCTTCCTCCGGGACACGCTGAACTGGGAAGTGCCCGGCAGCGGCAACCACAGCGAGGAACTGCTCCAGGATCTGGGACCCTGGGATTTCGCGGCGCTGAAGCCCTTTGCCCCGGCGTTCTGCGAGGGGGATATCTGGTTCGACCGTCCCTGGGGCAACGACGACTCGCCGCTCTACTCCCGGCAGTACGCCGTGATCCGCGGCGACATCGCCGCCCACGTCAAATCACTCTACGGCGCGGACGAGGCCAAAGCGGAATGGATCCGCGTTTGGGACCGGGCCAAGACCAGAGTCTATCTCCCCGGCTTTTATCTGGGCAAAGCCGAAAAAGGCCCGAAATTCTGCTTCGCCGTGAACGGCCAGACCGGCACCGTCACCTGCTACGGCCGGGGAAAATCCAGAGGGAAGCACGCCCTTTTCTGCGAGGGCGACCTCAGCGCCGTGAAACGGTCGGCGGAAACGACGATCATTTCCGACTTCTACCCCGTTGTGGAAACGGCGGAGGGAAGCGACCTTTACCGCGTCACCGACGCGGAAACGGCCTTCCGCAAAAAAGGACGGCTGGAAAAATGGCGGGAACGGAGAAGAAAATAAACCGTCCGGCGGGATGAACACCGCCGCGCGCGAAAAAACCTTTCACCGGCACGCGCTCCCCGAAAACGGGAGCACAGCGGCGAAAGGTTTTTCTTTTAATCAATGGGAACGGTTCTTTTTGGCTGACCATCAGAACCGTCCCCATTCTCTTTTTGACTTTTTTTATGTTCCGTCAGTGTGAAAGAACGCTCCTCACGACTTCGGTTTTTCCTTCTCGCCGCGGCGGAGCGCCTTTGAGGCGAGGTCTGACAAGGTCTTTGCCACCTGCTTCCGCGTCTCCGAATCGACGCTGCGGATAGAATTCATCACCTGCCCCGGGTTTTTCGCCAGGCTCCGCCAGAATTCCCGCCCGAAACCGGGAACGTCGGCGGCGCTGACCACGGCAAAGATCGTGTCCACCAAGACGCTGAGCTCCTCTTCGCTGACGTCGGCCAGCCAGCTGCCGAACACCGACTCAAAATAGACGCTCTCCCGGGTCAGCCCCGGCGCGCGCAGAAAGCGGCCGCCCTCGACCTGCCACGTATAGGGATTGTGCTGCCAGACGCCGCCGGCGTCGCTCTTCACCACCTCAAAACGGTCGGGATGCGCCAAAAGCAGGCCGACGACGGAAGACTGGGGCACAAAGGAAAAGAGACGGTCCTCGATGTTATCGTAGAGCGCCGCTGCGCCGGCGCGTTCGCTGAGGCCGGGGCCGTCGTTGTTATAGACGGCAATGATCCGCCGCCGCGTCTCCTCCTCAACGGTGGCGGCGGCATACATCGCCAGGTTCCCGCCTTTGGAGTGACCGCCGACCCGAAGCGCGCCGCCGTGAGCAGCGGCAATACGGCGGAGATAACGCGCCGCCGAGGCCTGGGCCGGCACCGGCCGGGAATAAGCCATTTTAAAATCCTCTTTCCAGCCGACGATGGTGCTGTCGGTGCCCCGATAGGAGACGAAGACCGTGTCGTCGGGAAGGGAGAACGTGACGGCGGCGAACTGCATTTCCAGGTGCTGATCGGACTCGCTGACGTAATCCGAAAGCGTCAGGCCGCCGAAGCGCCGGCTGGCGGCGGCGGCGTTCAGCAGTTTTTCATCCTCCTCGGCGGTGAAGCCCGCGGAGACCTTTTCCCCGCGGAGCTCCGGCGCGAGGGACGACAGGACCGCCGGTTCCTCTGTCCGGCCGAGGGCCGTTTTTTCCCAAAAGATCATCGAAAGTTCCGAAAGGACAAGGCCGTCCACTTCACAGAAGGCGACGGTCTCCAGGGGCAGGTCGCCCCGCCAGCGGATATAGTCCAAAAGATTGCTCATAACGCCGCGCCCTCCTTTTGAACACGAAACATCGCTGCGGCGGTACCGTCACCTCTCATTGCTTTTTCGTATCGACGATGGGTTTGCCGCAGTATGGGCAGTGTCCCCGGCTCCCGGCGCGCATCCGGGTGGTGGCGCCGCAGCTGGCGCAGGTCACGTCGGCAAACCCGACGCCGCTTTCGCCGTTCATGGCATCGGCGATGATGACGCAGGGTACACCGCCCCGACGCAGACCGCAGTTCTGAAAGAAGCCCTTTTGAAACAGCGTTTCCAGTTCCTTAAAAACAGCGTCCTGGCTTTTGCCGGTTTGGGCGCAAAGCTCCTCGGCGGTGACGACGCCGTCCCGGTCGGCGACAAAGATTGTCTCATAACGTTTCGCCGCGTCAATTCGTTTGGAGACGCGGACGCCGTTCAACAACAGCAGCGCGAAGGCGGCGAAACAAATGACATAAAGAGGCAGACCCTCCCTGAGAGCGGGGGTGGCACCGATCAGCCCTTCTACGATACCAAAGAGGAAAAAGCAGGCACCAATGGCCCCGGCGATGAAGCATATTTTCCGCTTTCGCTCCTGTTCAAAAACAACGACCTGAGAAAGGTAACTTGCTGAGCTCATTTAAAGTGACCTCCTTTTGCGGCTGAAACCGATTTTTTTCATTATATCACAGCCGCCGCCCCTTTGCCATCGTTATTTTCGCCGCCGCAGAACGAAAAAGAACTTGAAGTATTTAGGGTTATTTCGTATAATATGAGTGTATTTGTCGTTTCCGAACCGGGGCCTTCCCGCGGCGGAACGGCGATCCATTCAAAGCTCATCAGAAAGGCGGCAACCACCATGAAAAAGCAAATGTTCTGTCTCCTGTTGGCGTTCTGTTTGATTTTCGCGGCGCTCCCCATGGCGGCGGCGGCGGAAAACGACGGCGCCGACACCGTCATCGGGGAAGAAACGACACCTCCCGCCGACGGCGGCGCAGATACACAAGATCCCGCCGACACCGAACTTCCCGAAGCGGATATCGATGTGTCCGACGGAGAAAACGGTGATGACCCGGCCAAGGAAGAAGAACCGCCGGAACCCATTGCCGTGGAAGGCATCTCCCTCACGGTGAAGGATGTCACCGTCAAGGCCCGGGAAACCATCGACCCGGGACTCGAGATCTTCCCCGCTGACGCCACCGACAAGACCGCTCTTTGGGTCAGCGATAACCCCAAAGTGGCCGTTGTTGACGAAAACGGCGTCATCACCGCCACGGGCCTCGGCGAGGCCACCGTCACCGTCACCGTGGCGGAGTTCTCCGCTTCCTGCCGCGTCACGGTAAAATACTTCAGCGACGTACCGGAAAACGCCTACTATTACACGCCTGTTTACTGGGCCTTGGCCAACGGCATCACCTACGGTGTCAACGGCGCCGATTTCGCCCCGGATAAGGCCTGTACCAGAGCGATGGCCGTGGCGCTGCTTCACCGCGTCAACGGCAGCCCCGCCGCGAGCGGCGGTCATCCCTTTACCGACGTCCCCGCCGGCGCCTACTATCAGACGGCGCTGAGCTGGGCTTATCAGAACGGAATCGTCGCCGGTACGTCGGCGACGGCCTTTTCGCCGAATCAGACCTGCACCAGGGCGCAGATCGTCTCGATGATCTGGCGCTGCAAACGGCAGTGGCCCCAGGGCAAGGCCGCTTTTTCCGACGTTAAGAGCGGGAATTTCTACTTTTACCCCGTGGCCTGGGCCGTGGAAAAGAACATCACCGCCGGGACGACCTCCACGACGTTCTCACCGAACCAGAACTGCACCAGAGCGCAGATCGTCTCCTTCCTCCACCGCGCTGACAGCGGCAAAAACGCCGTCCTCGACAAGAGCGCCTGGCAGCTCTATTATCCCAAGGCCGAAGCCGTCCTCGACAGTGTCGGACGGGATCTGCGCAAGGCCTTCAACTGGTCTTCCTCGATGCGCTATTACGGCCACGGCAAAGCCGACATGCCGGAAAACGCCTCGCCGGGCAGTGAGTGGTTCGCCAATTTCGGCTTTACAAACCGCAAGGGCAACTGCTACGTCATGGCCGCCACCTTCTGGGAAATGGCGGTGTGCCTCGGCTACGATTCCTGGCAGATGTCGGGGAAAGTGCCGCTGAGAGTCGGCGGCCTGGGGCCTCACTCCTGGGTGGAGATCGTCGTCAACGGCAGGACCTACGTCTGCGACCCCGATTTCACCTACGGCACCGGCCGCAACGGCTATCTGATCAACTACGGTCAGAGCGGCACCTGGCGCTACACCTCCTATTCCAAAATGAAACGGTAACGATATGAAAAAGCATCTTTCACGCTTTCTGCCGCTGTTTTTCGCCGCGCTCCTGCTCTTTGCCGCGGTGAGCCTCCCCGCGGCGGCGGAAGAAGCCGAATCCCCGGTCACGGAAGACACGGCGGCGGAAAACGACGACACCCTGAATCCGAAAGAAACGACGGAAGAAGAACCGCCGGAACCCATCGCCGTGGAAGGCATTCCCTCGCAGTGAAGGATATTACCGTCAGGGCCCGGGAGACCATCGACCCGGGGCTTGAGATCTTCCCCGCCGACGCCGACGATCAGACCGCCCTTTGGGTCAGCGACAACCCCAAAGTGGCCGAAGTCGATGAAAACGGCGTCATCACCGCCGTGGGCCTCGGCGAAGCCACCGTTACCGTCACCGTGGCGGAATTTACCGCTTCCTGCCGCGTCACGGTGAAATATTTCAGCGACGTACCGGACAGCGTCTTTTATCACGACGCCGTCTACTGGGCGCTGGCCAACGGCATCACCAACGGCGTCAACGACGCCGATTTCGGCCCGGATCAGACCTGCAGCAGAGCGATGGCCGTCACGCTGCTCTACCGCGTCAACGCCAGCCCGAAAACTTCGGGGAAGACGCCGTTCACCGACGTTCCCGCCGACAGCTATTATGCCGCGGCGGTGAACTGGGCCTATCAGAACGGCATCGTCACCGGCACGTCGGCGACGGTTTTTTCGCCGAATCAGAATTGTACCAGGGCGCAGATCGTCTCGATGCTCTGGCGCTGCAAACGGCAGTGGCCCCAAAAGAGAGCCTCCTTCAGCGACGTCGTCAGCCCGGCCTACTACTATTATCCCGCGGCCTGGGCCGCGGAACGGGGCGTCACCACCGGTGTTTCGCCGACGCGGTTCGCGCCGGACGAGCCCTGTGCCCGGAGCCAGATCGTCACCTTCCTTTTCCGCTGCCAACCGAAAGGTGACGCCATCCTCAACAAAAGCGCCTGGCAGCTCTATTATCCCAAAGCCGAGGCCGTCCTCAACAGCGTCGGCCGCGATATCCGCTCGGCCTTTCGCTGGTCCTCCGGCCTGACCTACTACGGTCACGGCAAACCCGATATGCCAGACAGTCCCGCGCCGGGAAGCGAGTGGTTCGCCGATTTCGGCTTCGCGAACCACAAGGGCAACTGCTACACCATGTCCGCCACCTTCTGGGAAATGGCGGTAAGCCTTGGCTATGAGGCGCGGCAGATGACGGGGAAAGTCGCCAACAACCGCGGCGGCGCCATCCATTCCTGGGTCGAGGTGGACGTCGGCGGCAGGACCTGCGTCTGCGACGCTTCCTTTGCCCACAGCCACGGCGGCGGCTACATGTTCTCCTACGGCAAAAAGGGAACGTGGCGCTATATCGACTACACGGTTATGAAACGCTGAACGGCTCCGTTCGGCGGCTCTCACTTCACATATCACCAAATCACAATATAAATAAAGGAGAAAAAAAAATGAAATCCAAATTTCTGCTGATCGCGGTCTCGGCGCTGTTCGCCGCCGCGGCGCTGCTGTCCGGATGCGGCAGCGACAACAACTACGTCGTTGAGGATGAACCCGTTGAGACCGAAGCCGAACCGGCGCTGAACACCATCGGCGAACCGATCACCGGCGAAAATGTCCTCACCGCCAACCTCACCAACGAAACCGGTCGGGACATCATCGGCTTTGCCATGAAAGTCAGCGAGGACACCGAATTCGGCGCGAACCTCATGGATGAAGGCGACGTCTTCACCGCCGGCGAAGAACGGATCCTCTACTACGACGCCGCCGACGCCTTTGAGGCCGCCGCGGCCCAGACCGGCACCGACCCGAACGAACCCGTTCTGGAACCGGCCTTTGACATCCAGCTGACACTAAAAGCCGCCGAAGAAGGCGGCGAAGACACCGTCGTCGTCCTCCATCAGTTCCCCTTTGGCGACCTGACCGCCGGGGAGCTCCGCTTTGAGGATGAAGTGGCCTTCGTGACCTATGTATCCTCCGCCACCGGCGAGGAACTGACGACCAAGGAAGCGGAACTGAAGCTGAAAGAAGACGAAGCCGCGGCGGCGGCTCCCGCGGCCTCAACGACGACCGCCACGACGACACAGCAGAACAGCACCTCTTCCTCCACGGGCAGCAGCAATAGCGGCAGCAGCAACAGCGGCAGCGGCAACAGCAGCAACAGCGGCGGCAGCAGCTCCGGCGGCAGTGACAGCGGCAGCGGCTCCGGCGGCGACAGCGGCTCCTCGAACCAGGGCGGTTCCTCGGACAACAGCGGCGGCAGCTCCGGCGGCGGTGACGACAGCGGCTGCATCGGCGACGAAGGCCTTGTCTACTGAGTCCGCGCCGGTCAGAACCGGCCAAAAAATCAGGGGCTACTGCTATCTGCGGGCCGTGGCCTGCGTTGCCGTGATTGCCCTCCACACCGTCAATGTCGCCGAGATCCTCTACAGGGACGGAATGACAACGGCGCAGACGGCGTCGTCCTTGGCGACGGTCTACGCGCTGATGTGGGCCGTCCCCTGCTTTGTGATGGTCACCGGCGCGCTGCTTCTGGATCCCGCCCGGGACGTGACGTTAGAGAAGATCTTTAAGAAGTACATCTTCCGCGTTGGCGGCGCGCTGATCCTTTGGGGGCTGGTCTTCCGCTGTTTCGATCTTTTGATGAACCGGGAACCCTTCGGCGTTCTGCCGCTGTTCAAGGGGCTCGCCAACGTGTTCACCGGGGAAAGCTGGGCCCATCTCTGGTATCTCTACCTGCTCATCGGCATTTACCTGCTCCTCCCCTTCTACCGGCTCATCGCCGTTCACAGCTCGGAAAGACTTTTGCGCTATCTCCTCGCCGTCTATGTCCTCTTTCTCTCCCTGCTGCCCATGACCCGTCTCTTCGGCGTCGAAAGCGGCTTCTACATCCACGTCTCGACGATCTATCCCTTCTACCTCTTCGCCGGATACGCCATCAGCAAAAAGACGCTCCGGCTGAACCTGCCCGCCGCCGCGGCGCTGACCCTCTGCGCCACCGCCGCCACGGTGGGGCTCACCTTTTACCGCTGGTACGCGCCGGCGGAAGCCCTCGACACACTGCTCACCGGCTACAGCTCGATTTTCGTTCTGCTCCAAAGCGTCGGCCTCTTTTCGCTCTTCGCGGCGGTCCGGGGGGAAAAAGCCCCCTCGCTCTTCGGACGCTTCCTGCTGTTCATCGACGCGAACGCCTTCGGTATTTACCTGATTCACATGATCTGGATCCGCCTCGTCCTCCGCTATATGGCGGTGAATCCCTATGAAACGGGAATCTGGCTCTTTCCCGTCCTCATCGCGGCGAATCTCGCCGTCTCCGCGGTGATCATCGCCGGTCTGCGGCGGGTCCCGGGAATCCGACGGTTCCTGTGAAATAAAACCCAAAAAAGCAAAAAAACCGCGTCCGCGGCAAAGGAGACTTTTTTCCGTCTCCGGCGCCGCGGCGCGGTTTTTCATATTCACTTACAGACCGGGGAAAGCACTGTTTTCAGCGGCAGGGAGCGTCTCCGCGCCGGGGAAAAGGGCCTCGCAGGGGAATTCGTCGGTTTCCGCCGGCTCGGCGGCTTCCTCGGGTTCGGCGGTTCCAGTCTTATCTTCCGCCGCGCCGCAGTCCGCCGCGGTAAAGACGACGATCCGCCGCACCGAGGGATAATCCGTAAAGAGCTCCCCCGTTTTGGTGGTATAACCGGGGTCGAGGATCGTCACTTCGCTTTCGTTCGCGTCCGCCACGGCGACGGCGTGGCTGTTGCCGGTGGTGGGATTATGAGCCACGACGAAGACATACCCGCCGCCGTCGAGACGGGAGCGGATCAGAGAAGCTATCGCCGCGTGATCCAGATTTCTCAGATCGCTGTCTTCAAGGTCCTCCGCCACCCGAAAGGCCGGTTCGGCCTTTTCCACATCGTAGAGATCAAAATTCCCGCCGGAAACGGCGCCGGCTTCGCGGAGCTCCGTCGCGAAAACACCGGGATCAAACATCCCGTTCCGATAGCGTTCCCGCTCCACACCGCTTTTCACCAGGAGCATGGCCACGGCCGTGACGTAACAGCCGCTTCGCCCCAGGCTGGAGCGGCCCAGGGAAACGCCGCGCCAGCGGGGATCCGTCTGTTTCCAGTTCCGGTAATCGGCGGGCAGCGCCGCGAGGCTCCCGTCCGCCGCCGCCGCCACATTCTCGGACACAGCCGCCGGGACCGGCGGAAGCTCCGCCGCCGAGACGCCAAAAGCTCCGAACAACAGGGCGAGAGACAGCACCGCCGCCGACAGGGCGCGATCTTTCAGATTCAATTCACGTTTTTTCATTCTCTGTTTTCACGACGTATTCCGTCATCTTCTCCTTTTTTTCGCCGCAGAGCGACGGCGTTCATTATAGCAGACCGCGGCGAAAAAGTAAATCAAAAAATTAAAAAAGGACAAAATATGGGTTGACAAAACCGATTCTTCCCCTTATAATTTAATTGTGCTCAATTTAATTTTATAAAATCTATCTGGAGGTATGTATCATGTCTGTTTACGATTTCACGGTCAAAGCCCAGGACGGCTCCGACGTTTCCCTCGACGCTTATAAAGGCAAAGTGCTGCTGATTATGAACACCGCCACGGGCTGCGGCTTCACCCCGCAGTACGAAGGTCTGCAGGACCTTTACGACGAGCATCACGACGACGGTCTGGAAATCCTCGATTTCCCCTGCAACCAGTTTATGGACCAGGTGCCCGGCAGCGATGAGGAAATCCATTCCTTCTGCACCGGCCGCTTCGGCATCACCTTCCCGCAGTTCTCCAAAATCGACGTCCGCGGCGAAAACGCCGCGCCGCTCTTCCGCTATCTCTCCGAAAACACCTCCTTTGAGGGCTTCGGCAAAGGCCCCAAGGCCATCGCGATGAAGGCCGTGGCCAAGAAGATGGACAAGGATTACAAGAACAACGGCAGCGTCAAATGGAACTTCACAAAGTTCCTCATTGACCGCGACGGCGCCATCGCCGCCCGGTTCGAGCCCACCGCCGAGGTGGAAGCCGTCAAGGCCAAAGTGGAGGAGCTGTTATAATGCGTTACGATTACGTCCCCGAAAAAATCTGCCCGATGCTGATCAGCTTTGACATCAACGGCGACGTCATTTCCGGCATCAGCTTTTTAGGCGGCTGCGACGGCAATTTAAAGGCCATTTCCAAGCTTTTGGAAGGGAAGACCGTCACCGAGATCGAAACGGCGCTGAAGGGCAACACCTGCGGCCGCAAGCCCACTTCCTGCGCGGATCAGCTGGCCATCGCCGTCCGCGAGGCCTACGACAAAAACGCCGCCGCTCTATAACGGCAAAAAAAGAGGAACGCCGCTTCCGCGCCGAGACGGAAGCGGCGGAGGAGAACCGCCATGGACCGAAACGACACCTTAAAACTGGAAAATCAGCTCTGCTTCCCCCTCTACGCCGCTTCCCGGGAGGTCATCAAAAAATACCGCCCGGCCCTGGATCGGCTGGGCCTCACCTACACCCAATACGTCGTCATGATGGTGCTGTGGGAGGAAACGTCAATCAGCGTCCGGGAGCTGGGGAAACGCCTCTTCCTCGACAGCGGCACGCTGACGCCGCTCTTAAAGACCCTGGCCGGGAAGAACCTGCTGAGCCGCCGCCGCGACAGCCGCGACGAGCGGGTGGTCATCGTCTCCCTCACCGACGAGGGGAGCGCCCTGAAAGAGGCGGCCTATGATGTCCCGGAGCAGGCGGCGCGCTGTGTTGATCTCGAGCCGGAGGAAGCCGCCGAGCTCTACCGCCTCCTCTATAAGCTCCTGGATCATATTGAATAAGTCTGAAAGACCCCGTCTGAGGGTCTTTTTTTCTTGCGGATTTCACGAAAAAGACGTATAATATCAATATGTTATAAAAATACGATTTTGGGAGGAACACGATGAAAAACAGGACAAAACGCATCACGTTTCTGCTGACCGCCGTCCTCGCGCTGGTCATGACAGCGACATCCCTCACCGCCGCGCCTCTCGCTTTCAGCGACGTCAAGGCGACGGACTGGCACTATCCCTATGTCAGCTACGCCGCGGACAAAGGCCTGATGAACGGCGTCGGCGACAACCGCTTTGAACCAAACGGCACAACGACAAGGGCCATGATCGTAACGATCATCTACCGTCTCGAAGGGGAACCCGCCGCCTCCGGCAGCGGCTTCAGCGACGTGGCGCCGGGCAAATGGTACTCCAACGCCGTCCTCTGGGCGAAAGAGAACAACATTGTCAACGGCGTCGACAGCAAACATTTCGGTCCCAACGACCCCATCACCAGAGAGCAGATGGCGGCGATCCTCTATCGCTACGCCGGCTTCAAGAGCTATGACACCGCTGCCGAAGGGGATCTCAGCGCTTTCAGCGATAAAAACAAGATCCGCAGCTACGCCGTGACCGCCCTCTCCTGGGCCAACGGCGCCGGTCTCATCAGCGGCTATAACGATCAGACGGTGAAGCCCCAAAACAACGCCACCCGGGCCGAGGCCGCCGCGATCTTTAAGCGCTTTATGGAGAACATCGTCAACGGCGGCGCGGGTCTCTTTGCCGATTTTTACGCGTCGCCCACTGACGTCACCGTCGGCGAAACGACCACCGTCCGCTTCTTCCTCCAGCCCGCCGCCGACGCGAACCTCGGCGACGATCCCCTGATTGAGCTGAAAAATGACGAAGGCGTTGTCGTTGCCGCCATGCACGACGACGGCGTCAGCGGCGACGAAATCGCCAACGACGGCATTTTCACCGCCGAAGTGGAGTTCAACGAACCGGAACAAAAGAGCGTCGATTATCACGCCGTCTGGAAGAATGTCGGCAGCGGCGTCTTCACCATCCATTTCCTCGAGGAACTCAGTGAGGAAGAACTCACCGCCGGCAGCGACGTGATGGCGGAACTTTTCGCCATCGCCGCGGATTACCCCGCCACCGGCGACAGCGCCAAAGACGCGGCGCTGCTCAAAGCGTCCCGCGCCGAAGCCCTGGCCTATCTGGCGTCGTGCCTCGATGACGAGACCATCACCGATTATTACACCGAAGGCGGCGACATCGTCTACGTCATGCCCGGGAACCTGACGTACGCCTTCCCCGCCGAATGCCTCGTGCCCCGGGACGACGCCGCTGCCGCCGCGTCCCTCCGCTCCGCCGACGAAGGCGAAAGCGTATCCTACCGCGCCCTCGCCGACAGCGGCGCCGCGCCGACCTCAAAAATCGCCGTTCTGAACGCCTTTGAATACGAGTTCGGGCAAACGGGATATCACGGCATCGCCGATCCCATAGAAGATACATCCCTGCCCTACGAACCGGCCGATGAATTCACGAACAGCGAAGTCACCGTCGACCTCTTGAAGAACCTGGGGCAATACCATCTGATCTACATCTGCTCCCACGGCAAAGTCAACGGCATTTATACCGGGGAGTCAACCGGCCTGGGAGAAGAGCTCCTCTACCCGGATGAACGTCAGGCGGGCCGGGTGATCGTCGCACCCACGCCGAGCGGAAAAACCACCTTTTACGTGGTAACCGACGCGTTCTTCAGCAACTACTATCACGGCGCCAACAAGTTTGACGACAGCCTGATCCACCTCGGCTGCTGCCACAGCGCGGAAGGGAACGCCCTGCCCCAAAGCCTCATCAACGGCGGGGCCAAAGCCGTGGTCGGCTATGACAATGCCGTCGGTTCCATCTACGAGCACGATATGTGCGAGACCATCGTTGAGACCATGTGCGACACCAAGGAAGACGGCAGTTTTTACACGTTGAAGGAAGCCGTCGCCGCGGCCAAAAAGACCGTCGGGGCGACCGACGCGAACAACAAGAACGCGAAGATCAAGATCTGCAAAGGCGGAAGCTTCACTCTTGTTCCCCAGCGTGATTACGCGTTCTTCGGCAGCGCCAAACGACTCGCCGACGGCAGTGTTCAGCTGACACCGCTGCACACCTGGCGTTCCGGGGCCATCTGGTTCCCGCGGACGATCTCCGCCAAAAACGGCTTTACGGTAACGTTTTCCTATTGGGCCGGCGGCGGGCGTGATTTGTACCTCGGCGGCGCCGACGGTCTCACCTGCTGTTTCGCCGATCGCTACGGCATCGGTTCCCAGGGGCAGAGCCTCGGCTTCCCCAGCGGCTGCACCGGCGTGGAATTCGATTCCTATCACAACGGTCATGACCCCGCCGGGCGGCATATCAGCGTCATTCAAAATTCCGTTTCCAACCATCTGGCCACTTATGCCACCGATCAGGTCGACGACAGCGCCTGGCACAGCGTAAAAATCACCTACGCCGACGGAGCGCTCAGCGTCGATCTGGATAGGGAAGCCATCCTCTCCGACGTCAGCGTCACGCTGCCCGACCGGATCTACCTCGGCTTTACCGCCGCCACCGGCGACGGCCAGAACGAGCACCGCGTCCGCGGCTTTGAAGTCACGACAAACTGATTTAAAAAAAGCCTTGCCTTTCTCAAAAAAAAGGCCTATAATAGAGAGAAATAAAAAACGTAAATTGTATGGGGAGCTCACGACAGACCGTCTATGGGCTGAGAGGAAGGTGAAACCTTCGACCCTTCGACCTGATTTGGGTAATGCCAACGTAGGGAGCGCGAAAGCGATGGTATGATTTGGGAGTTACCGAAAGGCGGCTCCCTTTTCTTTTTACCCCAAAACCATAGAAGGAGGCGAAAACCAATGGTCAAAATCAACGGAAAAGAAGAAAACGCCGCCGGGAAGACCCTCGCCGCCTACCTCAGCGAGGCGGGCTACGACGCGTCCCGCGTCGCCGTCGAGCGCAACGAATCGATCGTGGCCAAAAAGGATTACGGGAGCACCGTGCTCCGGGACGGCGACAACATCGAGATCGTTCGCTTCGTGGGAGGTGGCTGAGATGGGCGCGATCCCAAGCAAAGAGGAATGGTTCCGTGCCCTGGCGAAAAAACAGGGCGAAGCGCTGCAAAAGAGAATCGCCGATACCTCCGTCGCCGTCTGCGGCTGCGGCGGCCTCGGCTCCAACATCGCCGTCACCCTGGCCCGGGCCGGTGTCGGCAGGCTGATCCTCATCGACTTTGACACCGTGGACATCACCAATCTCCATCGGCAGCAGTTTAAAGCCAATCAGATCGGCCTGGCCAAAGCCGCGGCGCTCAAGGAAAATCTCGCTGAAATCGCCCCCTATACGGCGGTAACGGCGCACACCCGCCGCCTCGACGAAAGCAACATCGTCGCCCTCACCGGCGGCGCCGATATCATCTGCGAGGCCTTTGACAAGGCCGAGAACAAGGCGGCGCTGGTCAACACCGTTTTAACGGAGCTGCCCGATACCTGGCTCGTCGCCGCCGCCGGCATGGCCGGGGACGGCCCCGCCAACGACATCATCACCCGACGGGTCACCAAACGATTTTATCTTTGCGGCGACGGCGTCAGCGACATTGGCGACAGCCTCTGCCTGCTCCCCTCCAGGGTGCAGCTGTGCGCCGCGCACCAGGCCCACGCCGTGCTGCGGATCATCGCCGGAGCGTACGACTGCTGAAACAGAAAGAAGGTTCGCTGCTATGAACAAAGACACTCTGAACATCGGCGGCAGGGAATTTCACTCCCGCTTCATCCTCGGTTCGGGAAAATACTCCTTAAACCTCATTGAGGCCGCCGTCAAAGACGCCGGCGCCGAGCTCATCACCGTGGCGGTGCGCCGCGCCAATACCAAAGAACAGGAAAATATCTTAGACTACATCCCCAAGAACGTCACGCTGCTGCCCAACACCTCCGGCGCCCGCACCGCCGAGGAAGCGGCGCGCATCGCCCGTCTCGGCCGGGAATTGGGCTGCGGCGACTTCGTCAAGATCGAGATCATGCGGGACAGCAAATACCTCCTCCCCGACAACGCGGAGACGATCCGCGCCACGGAGATCTTAGCGAAGGAGGGCTTCATTGTCCTGCCCTATATGTACCCCGATCTCTACGCCGCCCGCGACCTGGTCGGCGCCGGAGCGGCGGCGGTGATGCCTTTGGCGTCGCCCATCGGCTCCAACAAGGGCCTGGCCACCCGGGAATTCATTCAGATCCTCGTGGACGAGATCGACCTGCCCATCATCGTCGACGCCGGTATCGGCCGCCCCTCCCAGGCCTGCGAGGCCATGGAAATGGGGGTGGACGCCATCATGGCCAACACGGCCCTGGCCACCGCCGGAGATACGCCGCTGATGGCCGCCGCCTTCAAACAGGCCATTGAAGCCGGGCGGAAGGCCTATCTCTCCGGCCTCGGCCGCGTCCTCGGCCGGGGCGGCGACGCTTCCGATCCCCTCACCGGCTTTTTAAGGGATTGAGGTGACGAAATGGACAACCGATTCATCATCGACGCCGCCGGTCTTAGCGAGGCGGCGCTGGCCCAAAAACACCGGCTGGAAACGGATCCCGCTTCCAGAAAGGATCCCATGACCTATCTGCCGGGGATGGAAGTCATCGAATCCGACATCAAAGACATCGTCCTGCGGGAAACAGCCTCCTACGATCCTTCCCGATACACCGCGAAAGACGTCCAAAAGGCGTTGGCGAGGGAAAACCGCGGGATCAATGATCTCAAAGCGCTGCTTTCCCCTGCGGCGGCGGCGTTTCTGGAACAGATGGCCGCCAAAGCCCGGCGGGAGACGGAAAAACACTTCGGCAACAGCGTCTATATCTTCACGCCGCTGTATATCGCCAACTACTGCGAAAACTACTGCGTCTACTGCGGTTTCAACCGCTATAACCCCATCCGCCGGATGCGGCTGACGCCGGAGCGGATCGAACGGGAAATGGAAGTCATCGCCGCCAGCGGCATGGAGGAAATTCTGATCCTCACCGGCGAAAGCCGGGCCAAAAGCGACGTCCGCTACATCGGCGCCGCCTGCGAGACGGCGCGGAAGTACTTCCGCAATGTGGGGTTGGAGATCTATCCCGTCAACACCGATGAATATCATTATCTCCACGAACACGGCGCCGATTACGTCACTGTCTTTCAGGAAACCTACGACATCGCGAAATACGAGACGCTCCATCTCGCCGGACACAAACGGGTCTGGCCCTATCGCTTCGACGCCCAGGAACGGGCGCTCCGCGGCGGTATGCGCGGCGTCGCCTTCTCGGCGCTGCTGGGGCTTGCCGATTTCCGCGCCGACGCCCTGGCCACGGCGCTCCACGCCCATCTGATCCAGCGGAAATATCCCGCCGCCGAGATCTCCCTCTCCTGCCCCAGACTGCGTCCGATCGTCAACAACGGCGCCATCCACCCCTCCGATGTCGGCGAAAAAGAACTGTGCCAGATTCTCTGCGCCTACCGTCTCTTTCTGCCCTTCGCCCAAATCACCGTCTCCTCCCGGGAGAGCGCCCGCTTTCGCGACGGCATCGTCAAAATCGCCGCGACGAAAGTCTCCGCCGGGGTCTCCACCGGCATCGGCGACCACGAGACGAAATACACCGGGAAGGAGGATGAGGACGGCCACGGCGACGAACAGTTCGAAATCGCGGACAGCCGCAGCTTAAAAGCGATGTACCGCGATATCGAGGACGAAGGTCTTCAGCCCGTTCTCAACGACTATCTCTATGTTTAAACTGATCTGCGTCACCGACCGCCGCCACAGTGAGGATTTCCTCGCTCAGCTGGAAAAAATCGCCGCCGCCGGGATCGACGGCGTCATCCTCCGGGAGAAAGATCTCGGCGAGGAAGCGTATCAGTCTTTGGCCGCCAAGGTCATGGCCGTCACCGAAAAATACGGCGTGCCCCTGACGCTCCACAATTTTACCCGTGCGGCGCGGAACCTGAACACCGGGCGGATCCACCTGCCCCTGGCGAAGCTTAGGGCCCTCTCCGCTCCGGAGCGAAGCGCCTTTGCCGTCATCGGCGCTTCCTGCCACAGCGCGGAGGAAGCCCGCGCGGCGGAAGCGCTGGGAGCATCCTATATCACGGCGGGGCACATCTATGCCACCGACTGCAAAAAAGGTCTGCCGCCCCGGGGCACGGCGCTGCTGCGGGAGATCCGCGCCGCCGTCTCCCTGCCGGTGTACGCCATCGGCGGCGTCACGCCGGAACGCGTTGCCGAATTAAAAAAAGCCGGCGCCGACGGCGGCTGCGTCATGAGCGCTCTGGCCCAGGCCGAAGACCCCGCGGCCTTGATCCGGGAATGGAGGGACAACGATGTGTAACAAAAACTTTTCCGCCGCCTCCCTGCGGCTCTACGCCATTACCGACCGGGGCGGCCTCGCCGCGGAACCGTTCCTCCGCAAGGTGGAAGCGGCGCTGCGGGGCGGCGTCACCTTGCTGCAACTGCGGGAGAAAAACCTCGGCGACGACGCGTTTCTGCGGGAAGCCCTGGCGGTCAAAGAGCTTTGCCGCCGTTACGGCGTACCGCTGATCATCAACGACAACGTCACCGTCGCGCTGAAAGCCGGCGCCGACGGCGTCCATGTCGGCGCCGAGGACGCGCCCGTCAGTGAGATACGGGAACAGACCGGCGCGGGCTTCATCATCGGCGCCACGGCAAAAACGGTGGCCCAGGCCCAAAAGGCCGAAGCGGACGGCGCGGACTACCTCGGCGTCGGCGCGGTGTTCCCCTCGCCGACCAAGCGAAACGCCATCCGCGTCACCGGGGAACAGCTGAAAGCCATCACCGAAAGCGTCTCCCTGCCCGCCGTCGCCATCGGCGGCGTCAGCGCGGATAACATCGCTGAATTAGCGCCCTATCACCTCAGCGGCGTCGCCGTCGTTTCGGCGATCTTCGCCGCCAAAGACACGGAGTCCGCCGCGAAAGAGCTGAACGACATCACAAAACGCCTCTTCTGATTCGGCTTTTTCGCGTCGAGATAAAAGCGGCGGACCGGGGGCACCACTCTCCGTCGCTCAACAAAAGTTAATGCTGAAAGGAGAATAAAAAATGAAAACAGCATTATCCATCGCCGGGACCGATCCCAGCGGAGGCGCCGGTATCCAGGCGGACATCAAGACGATGACGATGAATCACGTCTTCGCGATGACCGCCGTCACTGCCCTTGTGGCACAAAACACCACCGGCGTCACAGCAATTTCCGAAGTCACCCCATCCTTTTTAAAACAGCAGCTGGACGCCGTTTTTGAGGACATTTTCCCCGACGCCGTGAAAATCGGCATGGTCGCTTCGGTACCTCTCATCGAGGTCATTGCCGCGACCCTCTGCGGGCGGGGAGCCAAAAACATCGTCGTCGATCCGGTGATGGTCGCCACCAGCGGCGACAAGCTCATCGCCGACGACGCCGTCGCCGCCCTCACCAAAGAGCTGCTGCCGCTGGCGGCGGTGACGACGCCGAACATCCCCGAGGCGGAGATCCTCAGCGGCAGGACCATCGCTTCCGAAGCGGACATGGCCGCCGCGGCGAAAGAGATCGGCGAGACCTACGGCTGTGCCGTGCTGCTGAAAGGCGGTCACAGCGTCAGCGACGCCAACGACCTCCTTTACGACGGCGGCGATATCCGCCGCTTCCCGGGGAAGCGCATCCAAAACCCCAACACCCACGGCACCGGCTGCACCCTCTCCAGCGCCATCGCCGCGAATCTGGCCAAGGGCTTTTCCCTTGACGAGGCCGTTTCCCGGGCCAAAGAATACATCTCCGGCGCCCTCGGCGCCATGCTGGACCTGGGACACGGCAGCGGCCCGATGGATCACGCCTTTTGCCTCAGCGGCGCGTTCAGAGAGGAGGCCGACCCATCATGAACCGGCAAAAGCAGGGAACGGGCCTCTTTGAAAACGGCCTGATCTGGTTCGGCGCCGGGGTCTCCATCGCCGAGATCCTGACGGGGACGTACTTCGCTCCCCTCGGCTTCGGAAAGGGATTCGCCGCCATCATCATCGGTCATCTCATCGGCTGCGCGCTGCTGTACGGCGCCGGACTCATCGGCGCCCAAACGGGCAAGAGCGCCATGGAGACGGTGAAAATGAGCTTCGGCGGCCGGGGCGGTCTGTTCTTCGCCCTCCTTAACATCGTTCAGCTTTTGGGCTGGACTTCCATTATGATCTACGACGGCGCCTTGGCCGCGGACTCGGCCTTTGCCGCCGGGAAATGGCTCTGGTGCCTCGTCATCGGCGGGCTGATCCTGCTCTGGATCGCCATCGGCCTGAAGAACCTCGGCAAAATCAACGTCGTCGCCATGTCGGCGCTGTTTCTCCTCACCGTCGTCCTCTGCGGCGTCATCTTCAAAAGCGGCGCGACGCAAAGCGCCGGCGGCGAAGCGATGTCCTTCGGCGCGGCGGTGGAACTTTCCGCGGCGATGCCCCTCTCCTGGCTGCCTCTGATCAGCGACTACACCCGGGAAGCCCGCAGCCCCAAAAAAGCCGCGGCGGTGAGCGTCCTTACCTACGGCGCCGTCAGCTCCTGGATGTACCTGATCGGCATGGGCGCGGCGATGCTCACCGGCGGCGGTGACATCGCCTCGATCATGGTCAAGGCCGGTCTCGGCGCGGCGGGACTGTTCATCATCGTCCTTTCCACGGTGACGACCTCGTTTTTGGACGCCTATTCCGCCGGCGTTTCCGCCGAATCGGTGATGCCGAACATCAACGGCCGCTTTTTCGCCGCCGCCGTGGCGGTCTGCGGCGCCGTCGGCGCCGTCCTCTTCCCGATGGACGACATCACAAACTTCCTCTATTTCATTGGTTCCGTTTTCGCGCCGATGATCGCCGTCATGATCGCCGATTTTTTCATCCTTCACCGAGACCGCGGCGACAAAGCGTTTTCCGCCGCGAACGCCGTGATCTGGGTCATCGGCTTTCTGCTCTATCGCTTTTTGATGACCACCGACCTGCCCTGCGGCAACACGCTGCCGGACATGGCGGTCACCGTCCTGCTCTGCGTCGCCGTTCATCGCGCCGCCGGGCGGTTCAAAGCCGACCGCTGACAGCGCGGAACGACACCAACAGCAACGCCCCGAAAAAGCATTCCTTTTTCGGGGCGTTTTTGCCGCGCGCCACTCTTCATCAAGAGATAGCTGAAATTTATATAATATCAAAAAGAACGTCTCAATAACCGTCCTTTTTCAGAGAAAAAGCGGTCATCGCCAAAGAAACAAACAGAGAGAAAGAGACCGGCCTCACGGCCGGCCTCAATTCCTATTTCGTTGCTTATTTCCCGTTACGCGTTCTTCCCGCGCCGCTGTCGAGATTATTTCAATTTCCTCGGTTACCGTCTTTGTCACGATTGTCTTTTTCAGTTTCGCCATGCATTGTCCTCCTTGTAGCAAGATTTTTTCTCTTTGGTATGTTTGCGCCGAAAGGACGCAGGACGCCGGAACTCTCTCCGATCACAGGAATGATATGCCCTTCCCGGGGATGGTGAGGAAGGGTATGGACTTTTAATATAGCTCTTATTGATGGAGGATGCAAGCGGAACTTTTGTTCAGGAGATTTGCTGTTGCCAACTCTCTGGCAAAAGAAAAGCCCAGCCACCGAAGTGACTGGACTCTTCATTAGTTTACTTCTTACGCCGCGTTTCTCCTTCTCTTCTTCATCACCAGCCCGGCTCCCGCGAAAGCGGTGAGCATAAGGCCGATGAGGTAGATAAGACCTGTGCCGGGGCCGCCGGTGTTGGGGAGGGCGACGCCGGGGGTGTTTCCTACCATAATTGTCAATTCTCCTTCAACAACCTGAAGCAGGTTGTCTGGATTATTGAGTAATGTGATCTCCAATTCATTGGAATCATTCGCCATGACCTTAAATGTCGGCTTACTGGTCATCTGCACATAGCCGCTCGGGAAAGCAGTTTCTTCAATCTGATAAAAGCCCTCGGTTAATCCGTCAAATGTGAAGATACCGTTTAATGTATATGTCTCATCAGGATTCTTCGTATCCGCTAATGATTTAGAACCAGAATCACCCCAAGTCTCATCTTTTCCTCCGCGAAAGTCCTCGGACAGATATTTCGACAGCGTGAATGCGGCTCCCTTTAACAGATCAGGATTCGTATTATTTACATCATCCTTGTCGACCTTCTTCAGTGTAACTGATACCGTTTTGGGTGAATAAGTGTTTACAAGTGCTGCTGTTACGGTTTCTCCCGCCACAACCGACGCAGAAACTGTAAAGCCAGAAACTACTGTTCCATTCGCACTAACTTCCAGATCATAGCCATTGACCGTTGTTCCGCTCTCTGTGAATGTGACTGTTGTCCCATCTGCAATACCCGACAATGTCCATGTGTATGGATTTGTTCCGGTGGCATTGGCTACTGTGAATACCTGCTCGTCATAGCTGTTTGTGATCCTGAAATCTGCCGGCAGCGCATCCACACCGGAGAAACTCTTTGTCACTGTAATATCACCAGTGGTCGGTGTAGGTGTGCCTGTGGTTGTATTTGTGATCTTTACTACTTTGATCGTTCCATCCGCATTATACTCATACTCGTATTTCACAGACATGGAATCGGCCTGAGCCGTTGCGCTCTTCTCCACCACGTAATAGTAAATCGGATTGCCGTCATCATCTGTCGCAGGCAGCTTTGACCATTCGTAAGTCGTATTGCCTGTGAGAGTCTGTGTACCGTTGTTTCCATCACCATCTGTTTCAACGGGCACTGCTCCTTCCGGAAGATCCTTGAATTGAACAGCTGTGAAAACAGGACTTCCTTCTTCAATGGCCGTATCGTAGAAGGTCTGAACCGGACTTCCCGTGTTCGCCGACGCACGTAATGGGCTGGTTGCGACTTTCGCTTTCATCATGGAGCGTCCCGAAAGAGAATACACAGAAGCTGATGGTTCGACCGCATTCATTGTCTGACCTGTCTGAATGCTGCCGGTTGTGGTATTCGTCTTGTTTAGTTCAATTGTCTTGCTGCCAGCTTCAGCCTTGAAATAGATAACCGTTCGCAAAGTAAACGTATTTTCTCTGGCACTGATCGTGTAGCCGACGGTTGTGAGATCTGTTTTTGTATCCGTCCTTGAAAAGGCGCTTTCATCCCAAAGTGTAATCGCATAGTACTGATCCCCGTCGGAATCATCTTTAATATCCAGCCCCTCAAACGTCTTATTCTGCTCGCCCCATCCGCTCAGCTCACCAGCCGTATCCGCTGTCTCGAAATAAACGGTTCCATTGACTATGGTGGCTTTATAGAATCCGCCGATGTTAACACTTCCACTCGTCTTCACCGTCAGATTCATTTTCCTGTCTACCGTTCCGGTCAGCGAAACCGGACCAGCTGTGCCATCCCCATCGGCATCACTCACGCTTGCCGGCGCACCGGTTACAGATGCGCTGTTCCCCGGCGATGTCACTTCTGTGCTGACTCTCCAGGTAAGCGGGTTTCCGGAAGCATCCAGGCGCGGAAGTTCCTTCGATGTCATCCAGGCTGTACTTTCACTGCCATTCAGCGTTACCGTCTCTGTTGTTGTTCCATTTGTAAATGTAACCGAGACCGTCGTTCCGGCATCCGGAGTACTGGTTCCCCAGTTTACACTGACCGGAACCGTCATGACCGCCATCGTTGAGGTTCCATTCACGACAACCTGCTCTGCCGTATCACTTATCCTGGCTCCTGCCGGAGACTGAAGCGACACAGAGACATTGTGGGATGAGGGGGCCTCTGCGCTTGTAGTTACAGTCCATGTAATCAAATCTCCGTTTCCATCCAGACGATCCAGTGTCTTGGAAGATGTCCAGGATTCACCTCCATCCAGTATTAGACTCTGTGCAGAAACGCCTTCTTTATCCGGAATAAACATGATTGTCACAGACGTTCCTGCAGGAGCTGTTCCCGTCCAATTCACTGTCACCGGAATTGTCAACGTTGTAGCCGCATACACAGGATGCATCTGTACGGTTTTGTCTGCTGTGGCTTCTTCTCCGGCCACAGCAGACGGATCCAGTGTCACTGCTGTAATAAATCCATTTGCCGGAGCAGCATCATATGTAACAAGAGCCTCATTTGCAACTGTAAATGTCACAGTCCAATCGTTGTCAGTATTTGCCGTCTTCTCCTCACCGTTACAGGTGACGATGATTCCGCCTCTGCTCTGTCTTTCCGCTACGGGTACTGTAAAGGTGTACGTGTGCTGAGGAATATCCTCCACAACCGCCGTCAGCGGAATGGTTGTGGTCGTATCAATTCCCGTACTCTCTGCAGGTAAAACTGATTTTACTCTGGTTCCATCCGGCGTATAAGTGAAGTTATAGGTTCCACCGCGTTCAAACTCAAAGGTATGCTTCCAGCCATTCTGATTGCTCAGACGATAGCTCCCGCTTCCTGTGCCTGTATACGCGATATCGATATAAGCAAGCTTTGATACACCGGAAGGTTCTCCCGTGCTTTCAGAAATCAGATTTGCGTCCACCGTGATACGGATTTTTTGTGACGGTTTTGCCGGATCGATCTCGCCTTCGCCCAGTTCATCCGGCTTTTTGCCCACAACCTTGTACAAAACCACATCTGCCGTTCCGGCTGAAAGACCTGCGGATGTATCCCATACCTTCTCCACACCGATTGATGTGGTTGTGGTCTTATTCGTGTAGATGATATGATTATCGCGGTTTCCCACAATTGTCCCTGTGATCGTGGAAGTTCCGGTAAC
>CADBQN010000046.1 GCA_902796855.1 uncultured Bacillota bacterium
AAAGGCCTGTTTGGCGGCAGGTGTAACGTCTTACAATGTAGGGGGCGCTCTCCTGTGCGCCCCGCGGCGGCAGGGCGTGGCTTCGGCGGAAGCACCTTTCGGCGACGTGGTTGGTTTCTTCCGTGAGGGGGTATGTCGCCGGGAGGATGTACCGTTAAAGGTAGGTTCTGCCGCGCGGACAGGTCGGGAGACCTGTCCCTACACAATCAAAGATTGGTTTTTGTGTAAAAAGGCCTGTTATACGGGTTTTGTAACGTCGTACCATTCCGCAAAAGGTATGTTTTGCGGAAAAAACCTGTTTAAAGGCAGATGAAACGTTGTATAATGCAGGGGGCGCTCTCCTGTGCGCCCCGCGCGGTTGGCGTTGCTTTTATGCTCCCACCTTCGGCGACGTGGTTTTCTTCGGCGTTGGTTTGACGCCGCCAAATTTCGGCGACATGGTTCGTTCCTCCCGTGGGGCGGCGGCGCGCCGCGTCCATCGGGCCGACGCGGGGATTTCCGCTGTTAACGACGATTTAACCCTTTACTTGTCCGCAAAAAAACGGTATAATATAGGGTAGACTTTTTAAGAGGAGGTCCCGCCATGGCGCGTATGGACGCGAATCAGAAAAGAGCCGCCCGGAAAGAAAAACGCCGGGTCCAACAGCGAAAACAGGAAAAATACGTCTCCCCGGCGGCTTTCGCCGTCCGGGTCGGCGTCATCCTCGCCCTGTTCCTCATCGTCTATACGGTGCTTTCCCACAGCGCCTTCAAGGTCGAGGAATTTCAGATCGAGGGCAACCGCATCGTCTCCGACGACGACATCATCGCCCTCTCCGGCATCAGCGTCGGCGACGACATCTTCCAGACCAACGTCGCCGCCTCCGCCGACCAGATCGCCCTCCACGTCATGATCGACGACGTCAGCGTCCGCGTGCGCCCCTTCCACAAAATCCTCATCGAGGTCAGCGAAAAGGACGCCGCCGCCCAGTTCGCCGTCGACGAGACCTATTACTTCATCAACGACAAAAAGATCGTCGTCGGCGAAAGCGACGAGCCCGACGAGTCGCTGCCCGTCTTTGCCCTGGACGGCGTCACCCAGTACCTCTCCCTGGGGCTGCCCCTGGAGGACAGCCGTCTCGATACCGACCTGGCCATCGCCGCCGCCGGTGACCTGTTCAAGGGTCACGAGTTCGTCATCGCCGCCGGGGACGAGAGCGAAAACAGTGTTTTCCTCGACGGCGTGGAGGTGCGCCTCGGCACCGACAGCCGGCTGGAAAGCAAAATGGAGGCCGCCGCCAAGCTCATGGGCTCCATGTCCACGCAGAAGCTGCAGAGCCTGGAATACATCGACATCTCCATCCCCGATGAGCCGGTGCTGAAGGAACGGCCCGTCGCCGGGGCGGAGACCGAGGAAGAGGACGACGGGGCGGAAGCGGAAACGACCTCCGCGGCGCAGAAAAAGACGGAAAAAGTGAAGAACCAGCGCGACACCAGCGAGGCGGAATGACCGCCGGGACATGCTCCCGCCGCTTTGTCGTGCTCCCGCGGGCGTCGTCGTGCTCCCGGCCGGCATGAGGCGACAGCGCGGCAGAATCGATCCCTCGGGGCGGCTTTTTTGCCGCCGCGCGCGTTCCCTTTTCGGATTTTTGAAAAATAATCGGTTTTTTTCGAAAAACCGGCAGGATATTTTTGATTTTTGTAGAATTGTGAATAAGGGTATTTGTATGCCCGGCTTTATATCGGTTTTGGACCGTTAAACAGAGCCTTTGGGCTCCGTTTACAGATATACGAAAAACGGGAGGAAAAATTGCATGACACTGGAATTTGAAGATATGGAATACGATCAATTCGCGAAGATCCGCGTCGTCGGCGTCGGCGGCGGCGGAAATAACTCCATCGACCACATGGTCAATAACAAAGTGAACGGCGTGAACTTCGTCGCGGTCAACACCGACCTCCAGGCGCTGAAAAAATCCGTCGCCGACGAAAAACTGCAGATCGGCACGAAGCTCACGAAAGGTCTCGGCTCCGGCGGCAACCCCGAAATGGGCAGAAAATCCGCGGAAGAAAGCCGGGAAGATATCAAAGAGATCCTCAGCGGCTCCGATATGGTCTTTGTCACCGCCGGCATGGGCGGGGGCACCGGCACCGGCGCCGCGCCCATCGTCGCCAACATCGCCAAGGAGATCGGCGCCCTCACCGTCGGCGTCGTCACCCGGCCCTTCGGTTTTGAGGGACGCCGCCGCGCCCAGCAGGCCGAATATGGCATCAGCGAACTGAAAGAACAGGTCGACGCCCTGATCACCATCCCCAACGACAAGCTCCTGCAGATCGTGGACAACCGCACGCCGATGACCGACGCTTTCGCCATTGTCAACGACGTGCTCCATCAGGGGATCCAGAGCATCACCGACCTCATCAGCACCCCGGCCCTGATCAACCTCGACTTCAACGACGTCAAATCCGTCATGAAGGACGCCGGCTCCGCCCTGATGGGCATCGGCGTCGCCAAGGGCGAAAACCGCGCCGTGGAAGCCGCCACTCAGGCCATCTCCAGCCCGCTGCTGGAATCCTCCATCGAGGGCGCCCAGGGCGTCATCCTCAACATCACCGGCTGCAACAACCTCAGCCTATTTGAGGTCAACGAAGCCGCCAAGATCGTGGAGGCCGCCGCCGATAAGGAAGCCAACATCATCTTCGGCGCCGCCATCGACGAGGCCCTCGACGACGAAGTCCGGGTCATCGTCATCGCCACCGGCTTCGACGGCGAAGGCAAAGCCGCGAAGAACGACACGTCCGCCAGGGAATCGGATCCCCGCCGTCCCGATTTCGGCACCTTCGACGCCGACGAACTGGAGATCCCGGCCTTCCTCCGCCGGAAGGACTGAGGCTTTTTCCCTACCCCCCCCTTGTTTTCACGCGCCTCGGAACAGGTATGCCCGCCTGCTCCGGGGCGTTTTGCGTCAGGCGGAGGTGGGCGCGCGAAGGCCTGTTCAACGGGGTTTATGACGTCGTAGCATAGCGCGAAAGGAATGTTTTGCGGAAAAAACCTGTTTAAAGGTAGTTGTAACGTTGTATAATGTAGGGGAAGGTCTCCTGACCTTCCCGCGACGGACGGGCGTAGCTTCGGTGCCGCCAACCTTGCGGCGACGTTGTTTGTTTCTCTCGTGAGGGGGCGCGTCGGCGGGAGGTCGTGCCATTAGCGTTATGTTGTACCGCGCGGACAGGTCGGGAGACCTGTCCCTACACAATCAAAGGTCGGTTTTTCGGGAAAATACCTGCACAACGGGTTTTGTTGCGTTGTACCGTTTCGCGAAAGGTATGTTCTACGGAAAAACCTGTTTAAAGGTAGTTGTAACGTTGTATAATGTAGGGGAAGGTCTCCTGACCTTCCCGCGACGGCAGGGCGTTGATTTGGCGCTGTCAAATTCCGGCGACGTGGTTGGTTTCTTCCGTGAGGGGTCGCGTCGCCGGAGATTACATCACGAAAGGTATGCCCTTCCGCGCGGATTTATCCCTACACAATCAAAGGTCGGTTTCTCGGGAAAATCCCTGTTTAACGTGTTTTGTAACGTCGTACCGTTCCGTGAAAGGGAGGTTTTACGGAAAAAAACCTGTTTAAAGGTAGTTGTAACGTTGTATAATGTAGGGGAAGGTCTCCTGACCTTCCCGCGGCGGCAGGGCGTTGGTTTGGCGCCGCCAACCTTCGGCGACGTGGTTGGTTTCTTCCGTGAGGGGTCGCGTCGTCGGAGATTACATCACGAAAGGTATGTCCTTCCGCGCGGATTTATCCCCGCACGATCAAATCTTTGTTTCGCAGGATAACACCTGCCCGAACGGTTTTCGCAACGCCGTACAACGTCGAAAATCCGCTCAATCGCTGCGCGCGGCGTATAGCGCCGAACATGGAGGTGAACGCCATGACCTGTCCCGAACGCAGGGCCAACCGCCTGCCCGATTACAATTACGCCGAATCCGGATGGTATTTTGTCACGTTCTGCACCGCGAATCGCCGTCCGCTGCTTTCCCGGGTGGCGCCGACGGCGGAGGGCGCCGAGACGGTGCTGCTCCCCGCCGGAAAAATCGTCGCCGAGGGGATCGCCTGCCTCAACGGCCGCGCCGAGGGCTTCGGGATGGAAAAATACGTCATCATGCCGAACCATGTCCACCTGCTGATCGCCGTTTCCGGCGAGGAGCCGGGAAAGAGCGTTTCTTCGCTGATCCGGCGGCTGAAATCCTTCACGTCGCGGCGGTACGGGGAAAAACTGTGGCAGCGGTCGTTTTACGATCACATCGTCCGGGGCGAGGCGGATTTTCGGGAGATATGGCGGTATATCGACGAAAACCCCCTGCGCTGGGCGTTGGATGAGTATTATAAAGAGTGACCGCGGACGTTCTCCCGCGGGCGGGCGCGCCGCCTCGCGTTTGCGGCGCGGAAGGGATATTCCGCGGGGAAAGACCTGTTCAAAGGCGTTTGCGACGCCGTACGATATGGGGGAAGGCGTGTCTCGCGGGAAAAGGCCTGTTTAATGGTAGTTGTAACGTTGTATAATGTAGGGGAAGGTCTCCTGACCTTCCCGCGACGGACGGGCGTTGATTTGGCGCTGTCAAATTCCGGCGACGTTGCTTCCCTTCGTAGGCGGCGGGTGTGCCGCCGGGTGACTGCATCACGAAAGGAATGCTGTGCCGCGCGGACAGGACGGGAGACCTGTCCCTACACGATCTGAGACGGTGTGTATATGATAAGGCCTGTTATACGCGTTTTGTCGCGTTGTACCGTATCGCGAAAGGCACGCTTCACGGAGAAAGGTCTGTTTAATGGCAGATGTAACTCCATATAATGTAGGGGGCGCTCTCCTGTGCGCCCCGCGGCGGCAGGGCGTTGATTTGGCGCTGCCAACCTTCGGCGACGTTGTTTCCTTTCGTAGGCGGTGGGTACGTCGCCGGGTGAATGCGTCACGAAAGGAATGCTGTACCGCGCGGACAGGTCGGGAGACCTGTCCCTACACGATCTGAGACGGTTTGTACATGATAAGGCCTGTTATACGCGTTTTGTCGCGCTGTACCGTATTGCGAGAGGTATGCTTCTCTAAAATCCCAGTACAATGGGTTTTGCGTCGTCCCACAAGATCGGAAAAGGCATGTCCCCCGGGACTGCGCCGGCGCAAAGGACGCGCGCGGCGCCGGGGTAAAAGGAGGAAAGGCATGACAAAACGGCTGAAAACGGAGATCGGCTGGGTCGTTCTGGCGGCGGCGCTGATCTTTCTCCACTCCGCCATGCCGGCGGATCTGTCCGGCGCGGAAAGCGGCTTTTTCGTCCGCTGGCTCCGCGGCGCGCTGGCGGCGGCGGGGCTCGGCGTCGACGGCGGCCTGCTGACGCTGATCGTCCGGAAGACCGCCCATTTCGTTGAGTTCGCCTTTCTCGGCTTCTGCCTCGGGTGGCTGCTGCGGGATGCTCCCGGCGGACTCGGGCGGCGTTCCCCGGTGCTCCGGGCGGCGCTGGCCTGGTGCTGCGGCGCGGTCTACGCGGTCTCCGACGAACTCCACCAGCTCTTTGTCGCCGGGCGCAGCTGCGAGATGCGGGACGTGGCGGTGGACTGCGCCGGGGTGCTCTGCGGCGTGGTGCTGACGCAGGCGCTGGCGCGGCTGTCACGCGATAAAAAATAAACAATAGTTCTTCTTGTACTCCGGCGCGGCGCTGCCGCCGGGGCTTTTTTTCGCCCAAAGACCGGCGAAAAAGAGGAAAAACGGCGTCGGCGTGGAATGATAAAGCATCATCATTTCGCGGCCCGGGCCGCGCCAAAGGAGGTTCACGACGATGAAAACGAAAACGACGCGGTTGGAGATCGAGACGACGGAGCACACGCAGATGGTGGAGATCACCGAACAGGTGCGCCGCGCCGTGGCGAAAAGCGGCGTCCGCGACGGCGTCTGCCTGGTCTTTGTGCCCCACACCACCGCCGCGGTGACCATCAACGAGAACGCCGATCCCGACGTCGTCCGCGACATCACGATGGAGCTCGGCAAGATCGTCCCCTGGGAGGACGGCTACCGCCACCGCGAGGGCAACGCCGCGGCGCATCTGAAATGCTCCCTCGTCGGCGCGTCCGAGACGGTGATCATCGAGAACGGCGCGCCGCTCCTCGGCACCTGGCAGGGGATCTGGTTCTGCGAGTTTGACGGGCCCCGCCGCCGAAAGGCGCTGGTCAAGGTTATCTCCGAGGATTGAGCCGCGGAAAGGGCGCTCCCCCCGAAAGCGTCCCCCTGGCGGCGCGTTCCCCGCGTGATGCCGCCGTTCCAGGCGGCGGCGAAATGGTATTGAAAATAAATAGTTTCAATCCGCTCTTTATTCCTATTTTACATGAAATGTATAGTTTTGTCAATAGGTGTCGAACAGGGACGACAACAAAATACCAGAACAAGTGTATCGAAAAATGGAAAAATTTTTCAGCGCCGCGCCGCCATTGGAGTCCGGCCGGGAAAACACGTTTTAAGTGGTGTTTTACGCGGAAAGCGGCATAGGTTGTGCAGCGATAAAGCCGCGCGGTACGTTATATTTGACGTGCTTCAACCTCTCGGCGACGTACACCCTCACGGAAGAAACCGACAACGTCGCCGAAAGATGGCGCCCCCAAAGTCATGCCCAACCGCGCGGGGCGCACAGGAGAGCGCCCCCTACATTGAAATACGTAACAAAACACGTTTTAAGTGGTGTTTTGCGTGGAAAGCGGCATAGGTTGTGTAGGGACAGGCCTCCCGGCCTGTCCGCGTGGTATAACCTGCCGCCAACGGTACAACCCACCGGCGACGTACACCCTCACGGAAAAAACCGACAACGTCGCCGAAAGATGGCGGCCCCAAAGCCATGCCCAACCGCGCGGGGCGCACAGGAGAGCGCCCCCTACATTGAATTTAGCGACAAAACACGTTTGAACAGGTCTTTTAAAGCAGAAAGATTCTTTGATTGTGTAGGGACAGGCCTCCCGGCCTGTCCGCGCGGTATAACAAAGATACAATGGCAAACCAAACGGCGACGCGACACCCTACGAGAGAACCTATGTACGTCGCAGAAATAAATCCGAATAAAGCCACATTCTGCCGCCGCGGGGCGCACAGGAGAGCGC
>CADBQN010000047.1 GCA_902796855.1 uncultured Bacillota bacterium
CGTCTGTTCCGTCGGTGTCGGAACCGGCGTATAGACAAAGTTAAATACATTCTGGCTCGTGTCCGCCTGGAGCGTACCCGTCAGGTTATAAGACTGAGGCTGGTAACCTTCGACATACAGATGCGCGACCACCGGACGGTCGCCGACGTTGCCGAAATACGTTTCACTGGCCGCCAGGGCATTGCCGTTGGCGTCAACATAATTGACGGTGTATTCCACCGGCGTCCCAAGGATGCCGTAGGATACGATGTAATCCGCGTCGCCGCTCACCTCAAAGCTGGAGAGCGTCGGCACGCCTTCTTCCTGGAAGTCATGACCGGAAAGCATCATGCCGCGGACATAATATTTACTGTCGGTGACGGTGGCTTCCCGCTGAGGACTGAAGGAGATGCGGTCCCCTTTTTTCAGATTATCAAAGGTCTTTACCGTCTCGCCATCGATGGTGCCGTGGGCGCCGGCGAAGATCCGCACCGTATAGGTGGTTTCATCGGCCTTCAGATCGGCACTGCCGATACAGAGCACCGCCGGAACCATCAGCAGAACGAGAGCCAGCGAAAGCAGCGCGGAAAAAGCTTTTTTCATCAGTTGACCCGTCATGCCTCAGGCCCCCTTTCTTTCGTCGCGGTGCCGTTTCACCTGGAAGATGGCCAGGAAGAGCAACACGAGACCGCTGACGGCGGCAATGATCACATAGGGCAGAATACTCAGATAGTCACCGGTCTGAACCGCTTTTCTCGACGGGGTGGTGTTGTCCTTGCCGGTATCGGATTCGAGTTCAACGGCAAAGTTCATTTGCAGATCCGCCAGCGTATCCTGATAGAGGTTCCCCTGGCTTTCCCCTTCCAGCGCCACAAAGAGAGTGACGACACCGCCTTCGTTTTTCGCGAAGGAATCGAGATAGAAGAAGTCATCCAGGGCGTTGGTGGCTTCGTTCAGACCTTCACCGGCGTCGCTTTTTTCAGCGCCGCCGACCTGGTCACTGTCGTAGAGAACGGTTTCCTTGTTGGTCTGGGAATTTTTGTAAGTCAGTTTGTAAGAATAGGCGCCGCCTTTGTCCTTTGCCGCGGAGACACTGTCTTCCAAAGAGCGAAGGACTTTGTTGGCCATATACCAATTCGTTCGTTCGGAGTGGGTGTTTTTCACCTGCACCGTGATGGTCAGATCATCACCGGGCTGAAGGCCGGCGGCTTTATCGGTCAGCTGACCGGTAGTGAAATTGCTGACCATTTTTTCCTGAGGCGTAAAGGTGACGCTCCAATTGTCATCACCGTAGTAATGTTCCGCCGATACCTGCGTCGGCATGGCCCAGATCAGGCAGAACAGAAGAAGAATACTGAATAATGCTTTTTTCATCTTGATCCGCCTCCCTTACTGCGCCAGCGTCATCGTTTTATTGTCGCCTTCACCGCTGGTCGTGATCGTCTTGCCCCAGGCGCTGAGGGCGGCGTCGGCGGCGTTGTGATCCTGAACGGCATCAACTTCGGCTTCGAGGACAAAGCGAACGCCGTCATAATCATAAGTCGTCGTAATCGTCTTGCCGTCGGCGCTTCTCGTCTGCGTGACCTTCGTCGCCACGCTGCCGCTGATGGAAACACTTTCCGTCAGGGCGTTTGTTTCCGCGCCGGGCAACAGCACATTGTTATAGTAGAAAACGCGCCGTTCCGCCGTGGCCGAGGAAGTATCCTCGGTCCAACCGCTGTTCGCGGCATAGCCGACGGTAATCAGATCCGGCGAAAGATCCGGCCGTTTCGCGCCTTCGGCGTCGGTCCAATATTTGCGGATGGTGATGCGTACAAACTCGTTGATCGTGCCGCTGTTTGAGGCGGCGACATATTCGGGATAGACCTTGCCGGGAACGAGAGCTTCACCATCGCCCAGCATCGTTTCGAAAAGAGCGCCGGACTGGGTGACCCAGCGGCCGTCACCGGCGCCGCTGTAATTGCGGGAGGCGATGACGCTGTAATCCGCGGCGGGATCGGTCCGTTCCAGCAGGGAAACACCGATATCAAACATCTGCACCTCAGCGGTGTACGTGTCGGAGTAATAAGCCAGGGCGGCTCTCGCCCCGCCGACGCCGGCAAAGAGCAGCAGCGCCGCGGCGAAGACGAACATCAGGCCCGTCGTTTTTGTGGAAGTGAGGATTTTCTTCATATGGCTCATATCTTATTCCCCTCCTTCCGTTTCCACTGTCGCCAGGGACCAATCGGCGTAAGGTTCACCGTTGTCATTATAGAGCACCGGCGCCGTTTCGTAGACAACAGCCACGTCAAAGCTGGCGTCTTCCGTGGGCACGCCGTCTCTGGGCACGTTATTGATGCTCACGACGAGGCGGTCGGTGGTTTCCCCGGCCTGCAGGATATCGCTGTAGTAATAGTAGCCGTCGGCGCCGGGACTCCATTTTTCGGAGCCCTGATACTGGAGAGGATATTGGCTCGGGCCGAAGGCTTTCACCCGGACAAAGACCGGTGTGGAGGTTTCGCTGTTTTCAATGGCCACTGTTTTTTGCCAGTCATCGAATTCTTCGGTGATGCGTGTTTCCTCTCCCAGGG
Organism: uncultured Bacillota bacterium; assembly: GCA_902796855.1. Lineage (GTDB taxonomy): Bacteria > Bacillota > Dehalobacteriia > UBA7702 > UBA7702 > UBA7702. The sequence continues at coordinate 2,550 of CADBQN010000047.1, forward strand.
TCAGCGTTTGACCGCCCCGGGCCGTGGCGTAGGTGGTGAAGTAAGAGAAGGCCGGGCCGACGGACGCGCCGAGAACGAGGAGGAACGCTGCCAGCGCCATTATCGCGTATTTCTTTTTCATAGCACTCTGTTCTCCTTATTCCTTATTCTTTCGGGAGGTCGTTTTCCCAATCCCAGGCACCGCGTTCCGTGGAGTAATCAAAGGAGTTGATGACGGAACCGCCCTGAATCAGGTGGTGATCATATTGGTTGGTAAAGGCGGCGGTCATCACGGTATCCGCCGAGATCACACCGGTCACCGTTTCGTCGGTGGTCAGGGTGTAGCCCGCGCCGGAATAGACTTCCGTCACCGTCACCGTGGCGCCGATGGGGATTTTGTTTTCGATGAAAGCGATTTCCACATTATCCTCAGCGGCGGAGAATTTCTTGGAGACGACGGTGCTGAAAACGTTGACCGGGCCGTTGCCGTCGCCGCGGTCGAGGACGGCGTCAACCTGAAATACGAAAGTGATATCGTTGACTTCGCCTTCGTTGGTGGCTTCGCGGTCTTCATAGTCGTTCAGCGTCTTCACGATGCGGAGGGAGCCTTTGCGTTCTTCGCGGGTGGCTTTCAGCTGGGTGGCGGCGTCGTTGACGATGGAGACCAGCATCGGCGTGAAGGTGTATTCATACGTGGCCGAATAGGCTTTGGTCGCCGTGGCGGCGGAGCCGTCGTCCTTGGTGGCCGTCGTCACGTAATCGGCTTTTTCCGTCCGATTGCTGTTTCTGGGAACCATCAGGTACATCCCGGCGTCCAGGCCGATGGCGTTTTCACTGAAAGCGGCGGTCTGAACCGGCTGGATATCCGCGTCCTCAGCGAGGATGATCCCGGCGCACTCATTGGCGAAAGTCTCATAGGCTTTGCTGTCGTTGGAAGCGGGTTTGACCTTTTCAAAATCACTTCCGTACGTCCAGGTGCCGCCGGAAACCGTGGCGACGCGGTAAATATCAAAGACGAGTCCGGCGCCGGCAAGATCCGCGGCGTATTCCCCGCCGTTCACCGTCAGCGAATAGGGCGGGTCATCGGCAAACGACTGCCCCGCGGGTACGAGAATGGCCGCCGCCAGAACAAAGGTAAGAACCAGCGCCAGCGTCGTATACCATTTTTTCCTGCCTTTTCGGATTCTCAATGATTTTTCATCCTTAATCATCATCATCCCCTCCTGCGATAACTGTTTATGCTTTACAAGTAAGAATTTTTTATTTGATAAACCTGAAATGGTTTAACGGCCATACACGCAGAACCGGCTTTGCCAGGAGCCGATCCTGTGTCACGCAGCCGATGGCCGCGTTCCTGGAGTCGCCGCTGTTGGCGCGGTTGTCGCTCATCACAAAATACTGTCCTTCCGGCACCACGTAGGGAAAGATCGTGGAGACATCGCCCCGCTGTTGATCCTTGACATAGGGTTCCTCCAGGGGCACCCCGTTCACCGTGAGATTGCCTTCCTCATCGAGGTCGACGCGGTCGCCGCCGACGGCGACGCACCGTTTGACCAGAATCTTGTTGTTGAGATAGAAGGCGAGGACATCGCCCTGATCAATGTTCCCGGCCTTGCGGCAGACGACGATGTCGCCGCTGACGAGGGTGTCGTTCATGGAATTGCCGTAAATCTGCAGCACCGGCATCCAGAAGGTGGTGATCAGGATCGCCGCCGCGGCGACGATGACCAGCGCGTAGATGGTGGTGCGGATGGTGCGGTGATAGCGGCTGCGGTATTTTTCCCGGGAGAGCTCGTTTTCGAGGTCTTCCAGCTCGGGCTGAAGCCGTTCTTTTGCCGCCGTTTCGGCGGGAGCCGCTTCTTCCGACATTTTCGGCACTTCCGGTGTTTCGTTCGTTCCGGTTATCTCTGTCGCTTCCGGCGTTTCCGCCGGTTCGAGGGCCTCTTTCTGTTTCAGATCATCCGTCATCGCGCGTCACCCCTTCCCCGTTTCAAATCCAGAAAGGCGCGTTTCTGGCGTCTTCTGTCGGTGGAGACGAGAAGCATGATGAGGAGCACCATCAAAATCGGCGCCGCGACCAGCGGGGCGATGATGTAGGGCTCAAAGCGCATGGCGTCGGCGGTCACGTCGGCCTCGGCCTCGTTTTCCACGCGATGCCCCCGCACCAAAAGGCGGTGGGTATTGACGCCATAGGGCGTACACGTGATCAGCGTGCAGTAATCCTCGTTGTCGTCGATTTCCAGATCCTGAAGTTCCGTCGGCAGGACGATGCGAATCTGATCGACTTCATAGGTCATGGTGCGGTCCAACACCTGCACCATAAAGCGGTCACCGACTTCCAGCTGGTCGATATCGGAAAAGAGCTTTGCCGAGGGCAGGCCGCGGTGGCCCGAAAGCTGCGAGTGGGTGCCGATGCCGCCGACGGGCAGGGAACTCCCGGCGATGTGACCAATGGCGATCTGCAGAACGGCTTCGTCGGTGCCGTGGTAGAGGGGGTAGGAAACATGGATCTTGTTGATATCGATGTAGCCCATGATCCCGGTGCCCGTGACATCCAATATGCTGTTATATTCGGCTTCTTCCGCGTCGGACATGATGTAGCGGTTCGGTTTGGCGCGGAGGCGGACGTTATAGGCTTCCGCTTCGGCCCACATGCGGTCGATCTCTTCTTTATCCATTTCCGAGACCTGTTCCACGTAGCTGGCGATGGCGCGGGTCTGGTGGAAGGAGTTCCACCAATCGCTGACTTTTGGATAAGCCAGAACGCAGAGACCGATCACCATGATGCCGATGAGGATGAAGTTGGTGATGTTCTTTTTCTTTTTCATAAGATCAAATAGATTCTTCTGTCGTGTTGGGATTCATCCTTTTCCCACACCGCTTTTCATCAAAGGAATCGGAATTCCCTGATCTGACGTATTTATATTATCGGATCTGACGGAAATCATCTTTTCATCCTCAAACAGAGGGTGGAAAGATCATGTTCGCTTTTTTTGATAATTCCGTGTTTCCCGGCGCCTCAAAGGAGGCGCCGGAACACGGAATCATGTTACTTCAGAATAGCTTTTTTAAATTTGTTTCAATTAGTTCTGATGCATTCTTCTGCGGGAGACCAGAACCACACCGGCACCGAGAACGAGAACCGCACCGACGATGTAGAAGATCGTGGTACCGATACCACCGGTGGAGGGAAGTTCAGTGCCCTGCTGGTTCACAACTTCAACACCACCAGAAGCGTAGGTATCATTTTCAGTCGTCGTAGTGGTGAAAGTCGCGTCGTTGTTAGCATTGTTGATAGTTACTGCAACGGGATTGGCCAGGAGATTGTAGCTGTCGGGAGCTTTGGTTTCTTTCAGATAATACGTACCATTACCCAAGCCAATGATTTCGGGGGTACCGGCTTCAATCGTAGCAGCGGTGAAGCCACTGGCAGCTTTTTCAGCAGCCGTCGCAACACGATACTGACCATCCGCGACCTTAACAAGAGCGATTTCGTTAGTGCACGCCTGTTCCTGATAGAGCTTGAATTCAGCCCCGGTCAGAACTTTCTTTTCGTTGTTATCCTTTACCAACTGGAACTGATAAACGTAAACCTTAGGTTCATCCGGCGGGGTAGTATTGGGTTTACCATCACTCTTATGACCGTAATCAAGTGTACCGGTGTTTTTGTTGCCGTCACCAGCAATAACCGCTTTTTCATTAACAATCGCCGAATAGGTGATGGTAATAGTGGTATCAGCAGTGATGCTGTCCAAATAGGTCTTGGTAAATGTGATTGTGATATTGTCTTCTGTACCGTTAGTCGCATTATTCGCAAACTTGGTCAGAGTGTAATCAGTACCCTTTGTCAGAGTAGTGCTTCCAGCTTTAACTACAGGCTCGGTAGTGGTCAGGCTCAGACCAGCACTCAGAATATCGTGATAAACATAACTGTCAGCACCCTTTTTTGCATTAATGGTAACCGTATAATTCACGGTGTCACCGACATTAGCAGTCGCAGATTCACTGTTTTCGTTATCGGCACCGGTTTCATGGTTGCCACCGTTGGCAGAAGTCACACTGGCGATATCTTTGTCCAAAGTAGGCATTGTATTCTTATCATTAACGGATGCACTCGGGTTGGTGCTGTCGATTGTTACAACCGTACCGGAGGTAGTGGTGATGTAGAAATAGCCATAACTGCCAACATTAACCGTCTTCGACTGACTCTTACCGGTAATAGATACGGTACCGACGGTGGTCTTACCATTATAAGCCGCCAACGCCGCAATCATTCCTTCACTGAGATCGGTATCAGTGGTGTTAATAGCATAATCATCGGTTTTCGCGGCACGTGTATAATAACGAACATTGCCCTGTGCATCGGCTTCGAACTTCGAAAGTTCATCGGTTGCTTCAATTTTGGTACCAGCAGCAGCCTTATAGCTGATACCGGCACTTGTACCGTCACTCGTCGCGTCAAAGATCTTGTATACAGTGTAGGTGAATTCGTCAGTTGCCTGCGCACTATCGGGTGTCGTAATGGTAATGGATTTCGCTGTACCCGCAGTGACTTCAGACAGATCAGCCGCGAAAGCGGTAGAGCCGATTGCCAATACCATCGCTACAGCAAGAAGTACGGCTAAAATTCTTTTTGTGTGTTTCATAGTTTTTTCCTTTCTCGGGGGTTTTTCCGCCTGGCGGATCCCTTCCCCTGCTTTTGTGATTTCTTTGAAGACGCTCTTTTCGGACAACGGCGCTCACCGTTGTCCGCGGAGGCCGTTCCGTCTTCTTTTAAGTTGTCTCATCCGCTGACGCGGATCGGAAGGTCGCCCCCCCGCGGGGAAGAATCCTCTCCCCCTTTGTTTTCACTTTGTGTCACCTTTAAGCTACCGCTGAAGTTAATTTTTTACTCAGTTCGGTTTTTTCTCGCTTCCCCCTTCCGTTCCAACCAACGCGGGCTAATTTTCTCTGTCGCGGAGAGCCCTTTCCCAAAGGGTTTTGGCGTATCCGCGGAATCATGAAAAATGTAAACAACGGATCATTCATCCTTACGACACAATTTTAGCACACGCCACGTCAACAAAACCGTCATTTTTGGGATTTTTTTTCGCCGGAACGTATGATTTTTTGCTTTTTTCCTGTTTCAGCCATTCAGCCGCCGTCCGCGGGGAAGCGCGGCAGCGTCGGCGGCGAAAGCGCCGAAACAGGTTTCATCGGCCCATAGGCTCAAAGGCCGCGGGGCCTGCCCGAAGGGAAACCCCTGTGAGCGGGGAAAACCCGCGGGGCGACAGCCGCCGCGAAGGTCTTCCCCGGCCGCGGGGAAATATTCTGTTCTTCACAATAGGCCGTCACCTCCTTTAAGGCAGGCGCTTTTCAGCGTTGTTCGCGTTTTTTATATCGAAGGGCAAGCGCTGTCCCGGCAAAGCCGATGAGCAGCAGCCCCAGCGCGCTGTAAATCATGGTTCCGATCCCCCCGGTGTTGGGAAGCTCAATACCGGCAGAGTTGGGAACTTCGATGGTAAACACTGTTACATACACATCATTTATTTTTTCCGTTCCCGAAGTAACGCTATAGGCGGTTCCCGTGGCGGATACTTCACCTGACGATACTGTAAACACAATATTTTCCGCCATCATGTTGTAACCGGCAGGTGCATCTGTTTCGGTTAAAGTGTAAGCGTTTTTGTTAACGGGTACTTCAATGTAAATTGAATCATTGCATACCAGATAGCCATTGGCGTTTGTCCCAAGTTCTGTGTACGAAAAGTCTGTTCCCTGCGGCCCTGTTAAGGTGAACTCCGCACCCTCAAGAGCCTTCTTTGGAGTTGTACCTGTTTCATACTTGAAGACTTTAATCAGCTGTTTGCTTCTGGTGTTGGTGAATACCACTTCCGCAACACCGTTGGATACCGTTGTATCATTCACTGTGAATGTCGCGTTTGTGCCGTTTTGCGCGGCGGCACCGTTCACTGAGTAAGTTGTGGCAAAGAAGCTGTCCGGAGTTTCAGCCACGGTAATCTCTGTCCCATACGGAATGTTCGCGTAAGTTACGGAATGATTTTCGGCTTCCGTATTACCCACAAGCTGAGCATCAACCGAAGATTCCGAGACACCTGTGACAGTGAAATTAAAGGGCTTATTCTGGTCTCCTTCCAGGCCGACAACATTCTTTGTGACTTTAACCGTCGCTGTTTTGCGGGTATTTTGAACGGTAATGGTATAAATCATTCCGTCTGTGCCGGACTCACCCGAGATCGCACTTTGGTCCGCCAGCGCATTTCCGGACGAATCAACCAACCGGGCTTTCAGGCTTCCGTCAGTATCCTTATATACCCGGAAGTAAACGTCTTCTCCCGCTTCATAATTTGCGGGTGCGGCTGTTTCCGAAAGCTTATACAGCCCTAAGCCAAGTCCTCCCAGATCAATCGGGTTTTCAAGAATAACGTTTGATTCTTCTTGAGTATCTTCGTCAACTACAGTTTCCGTGCCGCCAGGCTTGATTTCAGTCTGTACATCATCCCAGGTTTCATTGGTCTCGTTATACCGCTGCAGTTTGAACGCCGAACCGCTCAATACACTTCCGTTTTCATCAACTTTTTTCAGCTTCACATCGATTGTGTTCCACTTATTGGCAACGGTCACTTTGTAAGCGGATTCGGAAGAATCAATCGTTCCGGTTATACTCTGCCCTGACGGAGTTCCTGTTACCTCCGTCGTCCAGTCGTTGTTGATGCTCTTAGGCTTTCCGTTTTCTTCGTCAGTCACGTTTCCATCATCGTCATAATAGATAATGTTTCCTTCTCCATCGGTTTCATATTCTATAACACCGCTTAAGTCATAGCCTCTTTCACCGGCAATGCTGACAAAGCTATAGCCATCGGCAGGCATTGTTTCAGACTCAGCAACCGTGTAGGTCGTTCCGGTCGGCAGATTCAGGAAACGAAGGCTGTAGCCATTCTGCATATCGACCGCTATAGAAGTGCCAGACGGTACGCAGAAGTAGCCATTGAAGTTTTCTGTTGGCTTGGTTTCAACTACCGTATCGTCATTCAGCTGATAGCGGATCCCTTCTGCCGATACCGCATCGGCATCGGTAACCTGCGCATTATGGACCGTATCCCAAATGGAGATCCAGACCCAGGCATCACCGTTAACATCCTCCGGATCCGCGCCCTCGGCACGAGGGTTATTTACCGTCATCGTGAATCCAAATTGATCGCCCTCGGGGACATTTGAACCGGTTACATTCTTTACAACATCCAGATAACTCCGGCGGTGGTTCGTAGCGTTCAGAGAAGCAGCGCCTTCATCAACGACATAGTATTTCACTTCACCGTCAATGGTCAGCTTGTAATATGTGTCAACACCCACAGTTGCCGTGGCGTTTGTTTCCGCCGCATTTTTAATTGCATCCGGCGCTTCAGCCGCGTCAATCAATTTGAGTGTCGTAATGTGGTTGTTGATCAGCATCGGACGAATCGTATCCGCCTCGATTTCCCAGTAGTACCCGACAGAAGCTTCCTCTGAGAAGGAATAGTCGTGACCGGTTGTCTTTAATTCAATCTCGCCCGTATCTCCGTCGACGGTCATAATGCCGTAAGAAATCCAGGAGGCTGCCGACCAATCATTATCCGCATTCAGCGTTACATAGTTCCTCTCTGCCCCATCACGAGTTACGAATAGTTTGATCGTCTGTGAAATCCAGTTTGTGCGGCTATCGAGGGTATTGTTCCAGTTCTTGCTGACAGCCATTTCCTCCGCGGCACTGACCGGCTGGGGATCAGGATTCACGTAATCGATTGTCTGTGAACCATTCTCTGTTCTGGAATCCGTATAAGTTAAGGTCGCCGTTGTATTGGTCTTCAGCTTATAATCTTCTGACAGGTATTTTTGAATTTCCGGATCCAAATCCGCATACTGAACGTATCCGTTCTTTAAATCCACGATTAAATCCAAAGTCCACTGACTCGGATAGCAGTCAAATGTCACGGTATAGGTCACACCGTCCAGCAGTGTTCCCAATCCGTTCAGATTCCAATCTACCGCGCTGTTTAAGCTGCTGAACGATGCAGCAGGCGGAGTGAAATTGTAAAAAGCAGTTGCCTGTGTCCACTCCAGCGTGAGCGTGTTCCCGGCGTTGACCGTTCCCTTATAAGTCGCGCTCTGACCATTACCCCAGCTTAACGTCACGTTATCTCCACTGACAGAAGCGGTGTAAGCAACATCATCACCCGAAATTTTATCCGGCATGGTAAACGTATAAGTCCCGCCCGTTCCGGCGCTCACCGGAATCGTCAGCCAGTACTGATAGGAGCTTTCATCCACTTCCAGCATGTGAGCAACACTTGTGCTGGTATTGACATTGCTTGTTGTGCCGTCAGTAATGGACACGGCACCGACACCCAGCGTTTGAACAATCTTCTGGAAGATTTCGTTAATTGCCGATGTCAGAGCAGCTGTACTTGCAGCATTATAATAACCGTCCGTATCAAACGTGGTTCCACGTATATTGTTAGGAGGTTCGCTGTTATTGTAAGCATAATACATCAGTGAAGCAAGCCAGTCAGCTTCCTCACCGTAAGCATATATTCCAAAGAACTCCCCACCACTTTCGGTTGTCGAAGTATAAACAGCTCTTGCTTCGTCCCTCGCTGCTTCATAACACGGTTCCACATCTCTGTTCGAAGAATTGTTGCGATTGGTTGGAGCCCCGTCAGTTATGAAAACAACGTACGTCGGATTATCATTTGTAATGGCATCTACAGCATCATTAGCTGCATCCAGAGCTGCTTCCCAGTTAGTACCGGATCCATACAAAGCATTATTATGAGTTGTCCCTGAGCTATTAAAATATCGTGTGATATCGTTTTCTGTTTGAGTCCATGTTACAGGAAGGTTGTTACGTGGTAAGGAATGGGCAGAAGCATCAAACGTAACTACCGCTGCGTTAATATTGTCTTTTGCTTCATTCTGATATCCAAACAGAGCATGCGTAAAATCATATAACGTTTTTTCCGCGACATCAGCACGCCATAAGCTACTGTAGCGTTTTCCATTATATTCATTATACCTATATCTCCCGCCATACGAGTTTCCACTTCGGGTATATACAGTTCCAGTGTAAGTATCGTTATCTAATTGTTGGTACGTACCATTATTGGTTCGATAATATAACGTTGTATATGTTGTCGAGTATGTCGAAGTCGGAGCTCCATATCGCCCGGTTTCACTCGGCGCATGATAAATTGTCATGGAACTTGAAACATCATACACAATCAATACGTTTACATTTGACGCTTCAGAAGTCGTATCTGCATCGCCAGTAACATTCAATCCAATTGTATAAGTCCCATCCAGATTGTCTCTCAGTGTTTTGGAATGAGCAGGTGATCCATCCGAATTCAGTGCTTTCAGTACCGGAGCTTCTTGTGCTGCGGCGGCAATCTTCTGTGCGTTTAATGTTTTGACAGAAGAAACGATAGAATCATCCTGATTGGCTTCTTTTGCTTCATACACATCAAAATTCACAAAGTCATAATCTGAAAATTCAGGTGTGATTGCTACTGATTCAGTGATTGTGTTTTCGTATTTCTCATATGTTGAATCAAGAACCTGTGCGTTATCGTCCGAATAGTGGATTACATTAAAATGGCTTTCCATTTCCGGAGCTTCATATAAGCCTGCATATTCTCCCAGCCCCTCCGGATCTGTATTAACACTGTCCACAGTGTATTCCGTCGTTATCGCATCTGTGAATTCAACCTTAATCTCCACCGGAGCTTTGGGCTCGAATTCTTCTCCATCAACCATAATGCTGATATTTAAGAAACGGGCATCACTGATGAAGTAGTTTCCATATTCATTACTTAAAGTTTTCGCCAATCTGGCAGAGCGATCACCCCAGCCTTCATCACCTTCACTAATTTCATTGACTTCAAGCGTCGCAGTTTCAGGAATCTGTGCTTTTTCATCGTAGACAACAGTAACCTTTAAGGTCTCCCCGTCCGCCGTCAGATAATCCGCCGTGATCGTCTTCATTTCCGCGACGGCGTATACCGAGAACCCGTCGGTCAGGAATTCCGCGCCGTCAATGGCGTTTTCTTCCTCGGTATGGAGGGAGACATTGTTCATGACGCGGACGCCGCCTTCGTCGGTGAAGTGCAGGAGGCGCACGGCGTTTTCGTCGGCGACGGTCATCGGGACGAACTCAATATTGACTTTCACCGGGGATGCGGGTTCCAGGGGATTGCCCGCGGCGTCGGTGATGGTGATATCAAAGAACTTGGCGGCGGTCAGCTGCTGACCCTCGGCGAGGGACGCGGCGGCCTGATCCATATAAGTCTGATAGGCCGCGTCGTCCGCGGTGATTTCACGGACGGTGAGACCGGCGTCTTCGGGGATGCCGCTTTCCGCGTCATAGAACACGGAGACTTTATAGGTATCGCCTTCGTCGGTGATGACGTAGGTTTCCAGCTGAGCGTCGGTGACTGCAACGCGGATCGTTTCGCCGTCGTTCAGCTCGATGGTGAGCTGTTCCGTGGAGGTGAAGGGTTGCAGGCTTTCGAGGAGCCAATCTTTATCCTCAAAGATGCCCCGCGCCGTCGTTTCGGGGGAGACTTTGATCAGTTCGGGGTCGCTGAAGCGGACGTCGGCCACTTCTTCCCGAACGAAGGTATCGGCTTCCAGCGCGGTTTTGATGCCCAGCTCCGTCAAGAGCGCTTTCAGGCTGACGGTGCTGCCGCCCTCGATGCTGTAAGCGTAATCACTGCCGTCAATGGTGTAGCTGAAGTCCACGGTATAGACGATGCCGTAGACGGAGAAGCTTTCGGCCTCGAAGCTGTAGGCGGCGTCTCCTTCGCTGACATCGGTCGCCATGATTTCAGCGGGTTCCGCCTCGGGCAGATGAACGGCGCTCACCGCCGCGTCCGCCGGAACGGATTCGGGATCTGTATATTCGATGGTGACGCTGACCGCGGCGGCGGGTTCGATTTTTGTATCTCCGTCCATGAAGGAGATATCGAAGAACCGGCCGTCGGTGACGTCGCTTTCGGCGGCAAAGGCGTTCCGCGCCTCGGCGAGATACGCGTTCCGCGCCGCTTCGTCGGTGATTTCGGCAACGGAGAGCGTAACGCCTTCGGGGAGGGCCGCGTCGGCGCCGTAGGTCACCGTTACGGTATAGTCGGCGCCCTCATAGGAGAGGACCGACGGGATATCGGAATAGACGACGGGATGCTCGGTTTCTGCGGTTTCTGCGGTTTCTGCGGTTTCTGCGGTTTCGGCGGGTTCGGCTTTGGGAGCGGCGGAAGTCTGACCGCCGCTGAGCTTATCCTCAAAGCGGCTGTCGCCGCCGGCGGAAGAACCGTCCCCTTCTGCAACGGCGCAGTAACCGAGAATCTTATCGCTGGTTTTATAATAGAACGTTTTCTGAACGGCGTTGTTTCTGTCGCCCTCGATGACAAAGATCTTTTCCTTATCGGTTTTATAGACGACGCCCATGTGGTCCGCGTCATCGCTTTGGAGGAAGACGATGTCGCCGGCGGCGGCGCTGTAATCTTTGCTTTGAAGTTTCTTTTCGCCTTGGAGCGCTTTCATCCATTTGGCGGTGGATTCCGTATTCACGGCGACTTTTCCGTCGAGACCGGCGTAATGGAGAGAAAACGCGACAAAGGAGGTACTCCAGTTTTTATAACCGTCGCCCTCCCAGGCGCCGTACCGGTTCCAGCCGCGGATCGTTTTGCCGTCGGCTTCCACCTGATAGTTTTCGGCGCTTTCACGATAGGAAACCTGGCTTTCGGCCACCGAGATCAGTTTCCCGGCGTCCGAACCGCTCAGATCCCGCGGAAGGGTGCTTTCCCAGGCGGCCTGTGTTTCCACATCGGCCTCGGGGTTGGAAAAGCAGGCGAGTGTGTGCTTGTGCTCATCCTTTCCGCAGACGATCTTTGTCTCATAGCAGGCTTCGCCGTGGCGGTGCGCTTCGGATTCTTCCAGGCCGCAGATGAGGGTCGTTTCATAGCAGCTTTCGCTGTGCGCGTGCTCATCCAGGCCGCAGTAAGTCCGACCGCTTTCGGCCAGCGCCGGCAGTGTCAGCTGTGAGACCGTGGCGAATACGAACAGCATCGCCATGACCACCGCGACAAGCCGGCGGCGTTCCGCTTTAGACTTCGCGTCCAGAAATTCCGTTGTTTTCTTGTTTATATGTTTCATCTGAACACCTCCTCCCACACACATGCCAGGACACGCGTATGGGTCGTGGTTCATGTTGGTTCACTAATAGGTATTATGTTCCATGGTTATTTCCTGCTTTCACGCTGATGTTATCGTTCTTGTTATGCTTTCTGTCCGTTTTTACGAGCCGCCGAGTCCGCCGGGCGGCAGAACACGGAACAGCAGTTTGCCGACGATCTGTTCATCGGCGACACATCCGACGGATGTGTTTCTGGAGTCGATGGAGACGCTGCGGTGGTCTCCCATGACGAAAATCCGGTTTTCCGGAACCTGATAAGGAAGTCTGATATCGGTCTTCCCCAGAGACTTTTCCTCAACGTAGGGCTCATCAAGGAGCTCGCCGTTGACGTATACGTTGCCTTCCTCGTCGATGTCCACCCAGTCGCCGGGGTTCGCGATCACGCGCTTGACAAGAATCTGATTGTTGTAATAGAAAGCGATGACATCGCCGGTTTGGAACCGCGCGCCCTTGGAGGCGACAACGACATTCCCCTCGTGCAGAACGGGGGTCATGGAATTGCCGTGGATGCGCAGGACCGGCAGCCAGAGCGTAAAAATGAGAATGGCGATGGCGACCGCCGTGGCCAGAGCGAAGACCGTGCTCTGAATGACGCGGCGGCGGCGCTGCCGCTCCTTCACGATGGCGAGCTCTTCCCGAAGCTTCGGCAGATCGGGCCGGAGTTTTTCCTCTTCCGACGCTTCCGTATCTTTCGGGAGTTCCGTTCCTTCCATATACTCAGACTCGCGTTTTTCGTCCGTCATTGAGAATCAGCCCTTTCCGATACAAGCGATTCCAGTTTTTGGATGACCGCTTCCAGAGAGGCAACGCGATCCAGATCGGCCCGGCAGCGCGCCAATTCCTCTTTGAGGGTTTCGTTCTCCCTTTTCAGCGTTTCGGCTTCCCTTGTCTGATCCACCAGAAGTTCCAGAAGCTCCACTCTTGTCAGCTTGTGAATGGGATCGTCACCGGCACGCTTACCGCCGAAGATGTTGGCAAAGCCCTTTTTTGTTTCTTTTTCCGGCATGTTGCTCCCCTTCCTTTGTTCTAAGTTACCTTTTCTCGTTTTCCGCGGCAGACGCGGAGTCACTTTCCCGATGTTCCTTCTATATAATGATACGAACGACCCATCTTTTATGAACGTTTTCGGGTTTTTGGGCAATCGCCCGGTGTATGCCCGGTTTGTTCATAAACTTTGTTTCGTCACCCGATCATCACGGAACAGCACGCGAATTTTCATGCATTTTTCATCCTTGAAAATCATCCAAAAATAAACGCATGAAAGCCGTTTCGCGTTTCGGCCTCTTTTTTTTCCGGGAAACAGGAGTTTTTTTTGACGGCGAACGTATAATAACGCATATTCGTCTTTTTTTTCTCACTTTGCCTCGGAACCGGCGGGCCGGAAGTCGATCACCGCAGCGCGGGCGTGTAACAACGCTTTCAGCGCGGGTTTTCTGACCGGCACGGACGGAAAACATGCTTTTATCCCTTCCGCATTTTCATTTTATCACCGCTGACATCAAAACATCCGTCATTTTTCAGAGAAAAAACGGCAAACGGAAAAGAGTTTTACGGAAGCGTTTTTGAGATTTCCAAAAGCAAAATCAAAGTTTTCCCTGCTAAGGCACACACGAAACGTGCCGTTCCATCCCTGAACCGGCATCAGCGCGCGGCGGGAATGGGCTTTTATCATTATATGAAGTTTTTAGAGGAAAAGTCACAAGCGTATTCCCTTCCCGGGAGTTTCGTCCCTTGGACACGGGAACGCTATGATTTGTCAATTCATTATACCACCCGTCTGCCCCGATTTCAACAAAAAATTGCTCAAAACAATCAATTTTTTTTCACATTTATTCTACCGCATATCCACGCGGATGAAAACCGTATGAACGGGCAGCCGGCACAGAAAAAAAGGAACCGATATCCCCTGCCCCAAAAGGTACACCGTTTTCCCGGCGCGGCGGCGGTTTTTGGTACTTTTTGCCATTGCCGCCCGGACAGCGCGAAACAGGATTAAAAACAAAAAAGCTCCGACCTGAAGAGATCGGAGCCTTGTTCGCGGCGGTTGCTCAGTCGAGTTCGATGATGATGGGAATGATCATCGGTTTGCGCTTTACGTTGGCGTAAAGGGTCTTGCCGACGGTCTCCTTGATGGACTGTTTGACGGCGGAAAAATCTTTGATGCGTTTGCCCTCGTATTTTTCCATCAGTTTCGTGATGTTCTCCCTGGCGGTGTCGAGGAGGTCTTCGGCCTCTTTGACATAGATGAAGCCGCGGGAGATCATTTCCGGCTTGGCGGCCATCACGCCGTGGCGGTCCACGGTGACGATGACGACCATGATGCCATCGTTGGCCAGCTGGCGGCGGTCGTGCAGCACCACGCTGCCGACATCCTTATCGCCCATGCCGTCGATCATGATCTTGCCGACGGGAACGGAGCCTTTGATCGCGGCGCCCTTTTTCGTGATTTCCAGCATGGAGCCGTTTTCCAGGACGAAAATGTTGTCGCTGGGAACGCCGATATGCTGGGCGATGGAAGCGTGCTTATAGAGCATGCGCTCCTCGCCGTGGACGGGGACAAAGTATTTCGGCTTGGCCAGCGCCTGGATGAATTTCAGCTCTTCCTGGCGGGCGTGGCCGGAAACGTGGATATCGGAATCGGCGTCGGCGACGACTTCGGCGCCTTGTTTCACCAAAAGGTCGATGTTGCGGCCGGAGGAGACCTCGTTGCCGGGGATCGGCAGCGCCGAGACGATGATGGTATCGCCGGGGATCAGCTTGATGTGCTTGTGCTCGCCGTTGGCGATGCGGGTCAGGGTGGACATCGGTTCCCCCTGGCTGCCGGTGGCGAGGATCGTTACTTTGTTGGGCGCCAGGCGGTCGATTTCGTCAATATCGACGAGGGTGTGCTTGGGCACTTTCAAATACCCCAGCTCCGTGGCGATGCTGACGACGTTGACCATGCTCCGGCCGACGATGGCCACTTTGCGGTTGTACTTCGCGGCGGTGGTAATGGCCTGCTGGAGACGGTGCACGTTGGTGGCGAAGGTCGCCACGATGATGCGCCCTTTGGCGCCGCGGAACGTTTCGTTGAAGGTGTTGCCGACGAGGCGTTCCGACTTCGTCAGACCGGGACGCTCGGCATTGGTGCTGTCGGCCATCATCAGAAGGATCCCTTTGCTGCCCAGAGCGGCGATGCGCTGGAGATCCATAACGGAACCGTCCACCGGCGTGAGGTCGATTTTGAAGTCGCCGGTGTGGAAGATCACGCCGAGGGGCGTGTGAATCGCCATGCCGACGGCGTCGGGGATGCTGTGGTTCACCCGGATGAACTCGACCTTAAAGGGGCTGACGGAGAGGGTGTCGCCGGCGTTCATTTCGTGGAGATCGCCGCTGACCCGGGCTTCCTTCAGTTTGTGCTTGACGAGACCCAGCGTGAGCCGGGTGCCGTATACGGGTACGTTGAGTTCTTTGAGAACGTAGGGCAAAGCGCCGATGTGATCCTCGTGACCGTGGGTCAGGAAGATGCCTTTGATCCTCTTTTTGTTCTCCGTTAAAAAAGTGTAGTCGGGAATAACGGTGTCGATACCGAGCATATCGTCCTCGGGGAATTCCATCCCGCAGTCGATGACGATCATGCTGTTGCCGTAGCGGATCACCGTCATGTTGTTGCCGATCTCCCCGAGTCCGCCCAGGGGGATCAGCGTGATTTTGCTTTCTTTCTGTGCCATAACTTCCTTTCTGTTTTTTCGCAAAGCCGCGAAAGCAGAGCGAAGCAGGGGTTCCCGAAACCGGGGCCGAAGGAGAAAACACTCCTTCGCCCGGCATTCTCAAACCCCTATTCTCGCGCCGCTTTATCTTACGAAAGCAAGTCGTATTTACTCAGCAGGGTCCGGATCGTTTCGGTTTCTTCCGCCGTGGCTTCCGTCATCGGCAGACGGAACCCGCCGACGTTGAAACCGAGAAGGTTCAGAGCGGTCTTCACGGGAATCGGATTGGCGGTGATGAACATACCTTTGAACATCGGATAAAGGCCAAAATGAAGTTCCCTTGCTCTGTCTAAGTTGTCGTTCTTGATGCACTGAACCATCTCTTTGATCGCTTCGCCAACGATGTGAGACGCGACGCTGACGACACCGGCGGCGCCCATGGCGCAGGCGGTGAAAGTCATGTAGTCATCTCCGGAGTAAACAGCGAATTCTTTCGGCAGCTTTGACAGCAGCCGCGAAAGATCATCCACACTGCCGGTGGATTCTTTCAGCGCGTTGATATATTTTAGTTCGGCCAGTCGGAGAATGGTGTCCGTTTCCGCCTTGATGCCGCAGCGGCCGGGGATATTGTAAAGCATCACCGGGCGTTCCGCGGCGTCGTTGACGGCGGTGAAATGACGCACGAGCCCTTCCTGGGTCGGCTTATTGTAATAGGGCACCACCGACAGATAGCCGTCTAAACCAAATTGATTGTATTTTTCGATCTTCCGAACCACGGCGGCGGTATCGTTTCCCCCGGCGCCGGCAATGACGGCCCCCTTATCGCCGACGGCGGCTTTGACCTCGCGATAGAGGGTTTCCGTTTCTTCTTCCGTCAGCGTGGGATTTTCGCCGGTGGTTCCGCAGACAAGCACGCCGTCGGAACCGTGGCTCAACAGATACAGCGCAAGTTCCTGCGCTTTCGCGTAATCGACGGCGCCGTCCTCCTTAAAAGGGGTCACCATCGCGGTTATGACTTCACCGAAACACATAATTCCACCTCGTTTGGTTCTTTCCGAAAGATCGGATCAGTTCTTTGTGAGCAGCTCCGCGATCTGCAGAGCGTTGGTGGCCGCGCCCTTCCGGATTTGGTCGGCGACGACCCAGAGGGAAAGCCCTCTGTCATCCGGCAGGGAGATATCCCGGCGGATACGGCCGACATAGACTTCGTTCGTTCCGGAGGAATGGATGGCCATGGGATATTTCTTTTCCGCGGGATCGTCAACGAGGATCACCCCGGGAGCCTTCGCGAACAGTTCTTTCGCCCGTTCCGGGGTCAGGGGGCGTTCCGTCTCGATGGTGACGGACTCGGAATGGCTGCGGAAGACGGGGACGCGCACCGCCGTCGCGTTGATGGCGATGGTGTCGTCGTGGAACATCTTCCGGGTTTCGTTGACCATTTTCATTTCCTCTTTCGTGTAGTCGTTTTCCAGGAAAACGTCGATGTGAGGAATGCAGTTAAAGGCGATGGGATAGGGAAAAGCCGAGGGGGTCAGATCCTTCGGGTCTTTGCCGGTCTCGATGTGTTCCTTTACCTCGTTTTCCAAAGCGTTGAGGCCGGCGAGGCCCGCGCCGGAAACGGCCTGATACGTTGAGACGATGATCCGGCGGATCTTCGCCTCGTCGTGGAGAGGCTTCAGAGCGACCACCATCTGAATGGTGGAGCAGTTGGGATTGGCGATGATCCCCTTGTGCCAGGAAACATCCTCGGGATTGACTTCGGGAACGATCAGCGGCACGTCGGGATCCATGCGGAAAGCGGAGCTGTTGTCGATGACGACGGCACCGGAAGCGGCGGCTTCTTTGGCCAGCTCCCGCTGGGAACCGGCGGCGAAGAGAGCGATATCGGTACCTTTAAAGCAGCCGGGGGCGCAGGCTTCCACCGTAAATTCCTCGCCGCGGAAGACGATTTTCTTTCCTTTTTCCGAAGGATCCGCGAAGAGACGCAGTTTGCCGACGGGGAAATCCCGTTCCGCGAGACCTTTTAAAAGCTCCGTTCCAACGGCGCCGGTGGCGCCGACGATGGCTGCATTGTACAGTTTCATAAATAACCCACCTCGTTTTTGTTTTCTTTCCATCTCTTTATCGTTGAAGAAACCGCCGGGAGCAATTCTTTGCCTCCATATCACGGTTTTCCCGCTTTCAAAAGCGACGGACAGGCGTCACGGGCGGACGCCGTCCGGGGAGAATTTCTCTGTCCTCTGTTTGCGGAAAGGTCAACTCTCCTCCATTATCAAATCATATTATACTACATTTCAAATCAATATTCAATCAAAATCGGTTGAATTTGTTGGCCTTTTAACGCTTTTTCCGTCGTTTCCGGGAGGAGCTCCATCTTCGCCACAACGGAATTGGGCTTTTTCACGGGATCATCCTGGCCGAAGGGAACGACGTAGACGTTCTTCATGTTGCAGAGCAGGCCGATGTTTTTGCCGTTGATGCCGAGACCGTCGTTGGTGGAAACGGCGACGATCAGCGGGCCGCCGTTGCGCAGCTGCGCCTTGGCCGCCATCAGCACCGCCGTATCGACGATGCCGCTGACGAGCTTCGCCACGGTGTTGCCGCTGGCCGGCGCGATGATCATGCCGTCAAAGAGACGCTTCGGGCCGATGGGCTCCGCCTCGGCAACGGCGGTGACGGCGCCGTGCCCCGACAGTGATTCCAGCTGCGCCCGCCAGGAAGCGGCGGTGCCGAAGCGGGTGTCGGTATCGCGGACCGAGGGCGAGAGCACCGGATGCAGCTCCGCCCCGTTTTCCGCGAGAACGGCGGCGGCGCGCATCACCCGTTTTAAGGTACAGTGGGAACCGGTGACGCCGAACCCCAGGGTCACACCGGCGAGAGGTTTTCTTTCGCTCACCGCGCCACCTCCTCCCCGCCGCCGTCAAAGAGCGCCGCGTAATAGGAACCGAGGATTTCCCCGGCGGAGACCGGCGCGTATTTTCCCGGCAGCCCCGGCAAAGCGACGTAATCAAGGCCGAGACGGCGCGCTTCTTCCCCGTCGATGCCGCCGGGTGACGAGGCAACCTCGATCAACAGGCTTTTTTCGGGAACGAGGCGGAGCAGTTCCCCGCCGACGACGGCGGCGGGAACGGTGTTGATGACGATGTCGGTTTTCGGCAGCAAAACGGAAGCGCCGCCGAGAAAACGCAGGTCAAATCCTTCTCTGCGTCCTGCGATGAGGTCCCGCTCCCGTCGGCAGAAGACCGATACGCGGCAGCCGACAGCGGTGAAAAGCTCGGCGCAGGCCCTGCCGACACGTCCAAAGCCGAAAACGGCGACGGTCTTGCCGCGGATCGTCTCGGCGAGACGGCCCATGACAAAATGGAGCGCGCCCTCGGCGGTGAGTGCGGCGTTGGGAACGGCGACGGCGTCATTCTCCAGAACTTCCAGCAGCGGATGACCGGAGCGGAGCACCGTATCACGAAGGGGCTTCGACGCGATGCCGCAGCAGACCGGCGCCGAAGGATTCAGCGCTTTCAGCGCCGCTTCCGTCAGCGTGACGGGACAAAGCGGCGAGATCCCCGGGACGCGGCCGTTTTCGTCACCGCCGCGCGCAGGCAGGATCAGCGCGTCGGCGCCGTTCAGACACGATTCCAAAGACGCTGAGGGCGTCCCCTCCTCTCCCGCCAAACCGTAAGCGGTCACAAAATATGAATGGTCTCGGAGGACTCCGGCGGCGACGGCCTCGCGGCGGTCTCCTCCGACCATGGCGATTTTTTTCATATACAATCTCCTCGATAGAATCATAGAACGATCATATTGAATCCTATGGAGGAAACCTCGTTTTCGTGCGTGTCCTCACGGAAGGGTGCGGCGGCGCGAAAAAGGAAAACCCGAAACGGACGCGCCGTTCCGGGAGAAAAATCCGCTTTTGCTTATAAGATGTTTTCCAGGCCGTAAACGAGCCCCGGCGTTTGGTCGGCGATGGAGCGGATCGCCAGATTCAGACCGGCGATGAAGGATTCGCGGCTCATGGAGTCGTGGCGGATCGTCAGCGTCTGACCTTTGCCGCCGAAAATCACTTCCTGATGGGCGACGTATCCCGGCAGGCGGACGCTGTGAACGCGCATCCCCTCGTATTCGCCGCCGCGGGAACCGGGGATCTTCTCGATCTCATCGGCCTGTCCCTGACGGATCTTTTCCCGCTCCGCCGCCATCATTTCCAGCGTTTTCACGGCGGTGCCCGACGGAGCGTCCTTCTTCTGATCGTGATGGAGCTCAATGACCTCGACGTTGGGAAAGTACCGGGCGGCTCTGGCGGCAAAATCCATCATCAGCACCGCGCCGAGGGCAAAATTCGGCGCGACAAAGACGACGCGTTCCGCCGCTCTCGCCGCTTCGTCGATTTCCTTTAAATCGGCGGCGCCGAGACCGGTGGTACCGACGACGAGATGTTTCTTTAAAGCCAGCACCTTCATGACGTTTTCCTTCACCGCCGAGGGAGACGTGAAATCCACGACGATATCGGGATCGGTCTTGCGGATCATCGCTTCCATATCCCCATCGATTTTAAGCCCGTCCACCGCGGCGACAGCGCTGCCGACACCGATCAGATCCATCGCGCCGACAACGGCGATATCACTCTCGGCGGCGACGCCTTCCATCATCGCCCGGCCCATTTTTCCGTTCGCGCCCAAAAAAGCAACTTTCAACATAGCAAAATACCTCTTATTTCTTTTGATTCGTTCCCGGCCCGGTTTTGCCCGCCCCGCTCTTTCCCGGGCCGCGGCGAATCAGAGCCGCGCGCCGCCGGGAACGGCGCGGACAAAGACGATTTCCGGGCCGATTTTAACGACGTTTTCCCAGGGAATCGCCGTTTCCTGCCGTTCGCTCCGGATGAGGGAATGTCCCGCCGGGAGCAACAGAGAGACGATAGCGCCGGTGGCCTCGTCGATGAGCAGATCGGCGGCGGCGACGGTGCCGACGACCTCGCCGTCGTCGATGCTGACGATGACCTTGCCGGTCAGTTCGGAAAAAAGCATGAGGGATCCTCCTTTAAGGAAGCGCGGCGTCAGGCGGCGTTTCCTTGACCTTCGTTTCCTAAAGGATATGATTCCCTCCGCCTTCTTATACGGGGCGTGTCTCCCCCTTTTGGGGCGCGCGCCGCCGTTTTTTTCTTCTATATTATCTCTTCAGACCGGTATGACCGAAGCCGCCCGCGCCCCGCTCCGTTTCATCGAGGGCGGAAACGACCTCGAAATCGGCACGGAGATAGGGAGCGATGACCCCCTGGGCGACGCGCATGCCCCGCTCCACGGTAAAGGGCTCCTTCCCCAAATTGACGAGAATGATTTTAATTTCGCCGCGGTAGTCGCTGTCGACGGTGCCCGGGGCGTTGGCGACGGTGACGCCGTTCTTCGCAGCCAAACCGCTTCTGGGCCGAATCTGAAGCTCCGTTCCGGCGGGAACGGCGAATTTTAACCCCGTCGGGATCAGCGCCCTGTCGCCGGGCTCGATGGTGACGGGAGATTCGACGGCGGCGAAAAAGTCAAAACCGGCGGAACCCGCCGTTTGATAGGACGGCAGCGGCAGATCGCCGTAAGAAGACAATATCTCAACGTTCACCGCGGCGGACTGAATGATACGTTCCATGGACGTTTCCTCCGTAAAACAACTGTTGCGTTTCCGTTTAGCCGGTTTTTAAAGGCCTGTCCCTCAACGGGCGGCCGCGCCGAGAAACGATTCCGCGGCGTCTTCCCGGCGGAAGATATCACCGGCGGCGGCGGCAAAATCCGCCTCGCCGACGTTATTGATACCCTCGACGATTTCCTCAACGGGGATGTACCGGCGGAAAAAGAGCTCGTTGCGGCCGAGGCGGTTCAAACGGCTGCCGAGGCTGTCCACCGAAAGGCGCATCGCGCCGTTGATCTGCTGTTTCAGCGCCGCCAGTTCCGAAGCGGGAACGCCGTCGGCGGCGATGGCGGCGCACTCTTCATAGCAGAACTCCGCCACGGTCTCACCCTGTCCCGGGGAAGTGCCGGCGTAGACCGTCATCATGCCGTTATCCTCATAGGCGGTGATGAAGGAATAGACGGAATAGGATAGAGCCAGATCCTCGCGGATCTTCTGAAAGAGCCGGGAGGAAGCGCCGCCGCCGAGATACTCATTGACGAGAACCGAAGCGTAATAGCGCGGATCGAAGACGGAATAGGCCGGGAAACCAATGGCGATGTGCTCTTGGGCGATGTCCTTTGTCCCCCGGTTCTTACCGCCGCGGAATACCGGCGGCGGCGAAGCGGCGGCGACCGTTTTCCCCTCAAAGCCATCGAAGCGGCGATGCACTTCGGCGAGGATCGCGTCCCGGTCGAAGCTGCCGACAATGGCGAGGACGGTGTTTTCCGGCGTGTACATCGCCGAACGGTATCCTTTCAGCTCCTCGGAAGTAAAAGACCTCACCTGCTCCTCATAGCCGAGGATCGGCCTCGCCAGGGGATGATCGCCCCAGCAGATCTCGTTGAGCATATCGATGACGGTATCCTCGGGGCTGTCGTCGTAGAGATTGATTTCTTCCAGCACCACCTTTTTTTCCTTTTCCACTTCCACGGGATCGTAGAGGGAATGAAGGAACAGGTCGGAAAGGACATCCATGGCGAGGGCGTAATCTTCCTTGACCACGTGACAATAGAAGTTCGTGTATTCCTTTGTGGTGTAGGCGTTGAGCTGACCGCCGCGGCACTCCAGCACCGAAGCGAGTTCCCTGGCGCTGCGCTTTGCCGTACCCTTAAAGTTCATGTGCTCCAAAAAGTGAGATACACCGGCCTGGTTCAGCGTCTCGTGGCGGCTCCCGGCCTTGACCCAGAGCCCCATCAGCACCGACTGCGCGTAGCCGATCTCCTCGGCGACAACGGTCAGGCCGTTATCCAAAACGTGTTTTTCAATCATAGATTACCTTGGGGTTTCCCGAATCAATTCCGAAACGGGAACGGTTTTTAAGTTCTTTTCCTCTAAAACGTCAAGAATCCCCGCCAGCGCCTTCACGGTGTTCTCCGTGGGATGGGCCAGGATGATATCGCCGTCGCCGACTTTGCTTTCCACCCGGGAGACGATGGTCTCGGGGTCGGGCTTTTGCCAGTCAATGGTATCCACGGACCAGAGGATCACCGCGCAGCCGCTGTCTTTGGCGGCACGGAGCACCTGCTCACCGCATTCTCCGGCGGCGGGGGCAAAGAGAGTCGTTTTGATGTGAAGCGTTTCCTCAATGATCTTTGCCGCCGCGGCGATATCGGCGGCGTTTTCCTCATAGCTCATCTTGTCGGGGCTGGCGTGCTTTAAGCCGTGGTTGCCGATTTCCATTCCCGCGTTTTTGATGCTCCGGGCGCACTCGGGGAACTGCTCCGTCCAGCGGCCCGTCAGGAAAAAAGTGGCCCGGGCGTTCCGCTCCGTCAGCGTCTTCAGGAGCGCCGGGACGCAGTCCTCTCCCCAATCGACATTGAAACAGAGGGCGACGCGGTTCTCCCCGGCGACACCGGTACGATAGGGCGACGACACGGCGGCGGTCTCTCCGTTGGCAAACGAGGAGATCAGAGCGGCCGCGGCAACAAACACCGCGGCGGCGGCCGCGACACAATGCTTTTTCCGAACAGTCATAATGCGCCTCTTTCTTTGAAGGAAGCGCTGAAACAACGGATCGGAACCGAGACGGTTTCCGGCGCGCCCGGCCGACAAAAAGGCCCCTCGGGCGCGGAATCGATTGATTCAGCGCTTTTTTACCATTCTATGCGAAGAAAGAGGAGGCATGACCGGCGGGACGTATCGGCCGCCCCGCTGTTCTCGCTCCGTCCGCGCCGCTTCGCGGCGGCGGCGTTTTTTATTTCAAAAGTTCCGCGGCCTTGCTGCCGTGCATGCTTTCGACGATCCCTTCGGGGATGCCGTCGGCGACGGCGGCTTTGCGGGAGAGCTTGACCTTGCCCTGGGGATCCACGTTCAGAACCTTAACGGCGATGACGTCGCCTTCCTTCAGGAGGTCGGTCACTTTTTCCACGCGTTTGCGCATCAGTTCGGAGATGTGAACCATGCCGTCTTTGCCCGGGGTGTCGAGGATGCCGGGAATGATCTGGACGAACGCGCCGAAATCGGCGATCTTCACGACGGTGCCTTCGTAGATTTTGCCCACTTCCACATCTTCGGTGATGGCTTCGATGATCTTCAGCGCGGCTTCGCCCTTCTGAGCGTCGACGGAAGCGATATAGACGGTGCCGTCGTCCTCGACGTCGATTTTGGCGCCGGTTTCCTCAACGATGCGTTTAATCGTCTTGCCGCCGGAACCGATGATTTCACGGATCTTATCGGGATGTACCTTCGTATTGAGGATCCTCGGGGCGTACTGGGAAAGTTCGGCTCTCGGTTCGCTGATGGCTTCCAGCATTTTGCCGAGGATGTGCATTCTGCCCTTTTTCGCCTGGGCCAGGGCTTCGACGAAAACTTCCCGGGTGATGCCGGCGATTTTCATATCCATCTGAATGGCGGTCACGCCCTGGGCGGTACCGGCGACTTTAAAGTCCATATCGCCGAGGGCGTCTTCCAGGCCCTGAATGTCGGTGAGGATGGTGATATCGTCGTTGTCCTTGATGAGCCCCATGGCCACACCGGCAACAGGAGCTTTGATGGGAACACCGGCGTCCATCAGCGACAGGGTGCTGGCGCAGACGCTGCCCATGGAGGTGGAGCCGTTGGAAGCGATGGCTTCGGAAACGAGGCGCAGGGCATAGGGGAAATCCGTTTCCGGCGGGATCATCGGCAGCAGGGCTTTTTCAGCCAGGGCGCCGTGACCGATCTCGCGGCGGCCGGGGCCGCGCATGGGGCGGGCTTCACCCACGCTGTAAGGCGGGAAATTATAGTGATGCATATAGCGCTTGGAGTCCTCAATGCCGAGGCCGTCCAGAATTTGCTCGTCACTTAAGGAACCCAAAGTACAGACGTTGAGGATCTGCGTTTCCCCTCTGGTGAACAGGGAGGAACCGTGGGTTCTGGCGAGAACGCCGACTTCGCAGCTGATGGGGCGGACTTCATCGACGTTTCTGCCGTCGACACGGAGTTTTTCCGAGGCGATGATGCGGCGGACCGTTTCCTTCTGGGCCGCGCCGATGATTTCTTTTACTTCGCCGATGAAATCGGCGTCGTCCGCGTGGTCTTCTTCATATTTCGCGACGATCTCATCCTGAACGGCGGCAAAGAGTTCTTCCCGTTCCTTTTTGGGGATTTTTTCGCCGGCGCATTTTTTATAGACTTCGTCGTATTTCGCCGCGGCGAGGGGCTTTACTTCCGCTTCCAGCGCCGGGTCGAAGGGCGGTTTCACGAATTCCAGTTTTTCGGCGGCGATACCCCGGGCGAGGGCTTCGGCGCGGAAATCCTCGATGAAAGCGACGATCTTCTTAATGACTTCATGACCGAACATCAGACCGTCGAGGATCACGTCCTCGCTGACTTCGTCGGCTTTGCATTCCACCATGTTGATGGCGTCTTTCGTGCCGCACATGGCGATGAACAGATCGCTCTTTTCATTCTGTTCCACGGTGGGATTGATGACAAATTCCCCGTCGACGCGGCCGACGCTGACAGCGCCGATCGGGCCCATAAAGGGGATAAAGGAGAGATGCAGCGCGGCGGAAACGGCGTTGATGCCGAGGATATCCGGGGCGTTGTCCTGCTCCACGGACATCACGGTAATGACGACCTGGACGTCGTTTTTATACCCCTTGGGGAACAGGGGGCGCAGGGGCCTGTCCGTGATGCGGGCGGAGAGAATGGCCTTTTCGGTGGGGCGGCCTTCTCTCTTGATGAAACCGCCGGGGATGCGCCCGACGGCGTAGAGGCGTTCTTCATAGTCTACGGTGAGGGGGAAGAAGTCGATGCCTTCTCTCGGTTCAGTGGAACCCACCGCGGTGGCGAGGACCTGGGTATCGCCGTAACTTCCGAAGACGGCGCCGCTGGCCTGACGGGCCATTTTACCAGTTTCCAACGTCAGCGTGCGGCCGCCGATTTCCAAACTCTTCTTCAATGCGTTTTCAAACATACTTCTTTTCTTGCCTTTCTATAAATATCCTGTATATCTTCTACAAAAACTACAAATCTCCTGCCGAAACAAAACAAAAAACATTTAAGTTTTCGATTTTTTCACGTTTTTCTTCGCCAGCCCCGCCTCTGCGACGCGGACGGCGTAAAACCCAAAAGATTAAAAAGATTGTTTCTCCCCGCGGCGGCAAAAGAGAAGCCAGCCCCGAAGGGCTGACTTCTCAGCGTTCTGTTAAATTGTCTTCCGTCTCCGGATCAGCAGCAGCGCCCCCGCGCCCAGCGCGAGAACGGAGCCGATCACCGCGAACCCCTTCGTCCCCGCTCCGCCGGTGTTCGGAAGAGCGACACCGGGGGTGTTGGGAATGGTGAAAACAAAACCATCTATGATATCCGCGTCCGCGTCAATGGTCCCGTCGGAAAGAACCGTGATATCCCATCCGTCGTTCGCCACGATATAACCGGCCGGGGCTTCTTTTTCTATCAGCTTATACGTACCCGGCGCCAGTCCTTTAATCCTGACACCTTCAAGAGGCACTGTAAAACAATTGTCGGAATCCAGCGCTATAGCTCCTCCGCCCGCCGCTTTTGATTCCACCGCATAATCGGTAACGGTGGCGCTTCCGCTGGTCAAATAGAATCTGGCGTTTTCAAGCGGTTGGGCCGGGCTGCTGTCATCCACCTTATGGAGATCAAATTCCGTCTTCACGGTATTTGTTACCGTAAACACACCGGTTCCCGGTTCCGTTTCGGTGACCTGCCCGCCATAAGGATTTATACCGGACACATCAACAAAACCATCCGTCCACGGCAGTTTGACTTTTACTTCTTTCACGCTGTAGCCGCTGATATCCTGTCCTTTCAGGATCCAGACCGCTTCCCCGTTCCCGCTGATCGTCTGAGTGATCTCACTCGTCGTATCAGCCGCGGTGGCCGGGTGATCACCGTTATAAAGAGTCAGCTGAATCTGATAGTCGGATTCGTTCTGAAGATCGACGAGCTCATTTGTGGAGGGATCCACCCACCGCTTTGCCGCCCGAATCTTTTTCTTTTCCGGCGTGTTGTTCGTAATGACAACATCGCCGCTCTCGGTCAGCGGGCTCACAGCCGAACCCATATTGCCCTCAATCGTTTGAATATTATAATTCGCCGGGGCATGGCTCACTTCTTTAAAGTAATACTGATACGGATAGCCGTTGTCATCCACCACCGGAAGATTATGGAACGTCTTTTTCCAAAGTGTACCGGTGTCACCGGAACCTCCCTGTTCTTTGAGAGTGAACGGCTCATTTCCGACGACTTCATCTACCGTTGCCGCATTGCCGGCACTGTTAGAGACGTAAAGGACTGGATATTTATCGTTTTCGAAATAATACCGATTAGATCCGATGTAGGAAGTGCTCAATTGCAGCTGAACGACACCGGCAATAACATCCGACTGTTTGACAGTATATTGGCCATTAGAAGAAACGCTAAAAGTACTTATTTGCGTTTGCCAATTAGCAATCTCATATATGGCTGTAGTACTGATCGTCCATCCAATATTATTACCACTTACACTAATCGTATCACTTGAAGTTCTTTCGTTATCCCCCCAAAAAACTTGCCACCTACTGGGTTGATCCGTGTGATGCTGGAATGCGTTTGCTCCACTGTCGTATATCTTGATCGTGTCACCTACGAACGCGGACACCTCACTTAACTTATTCCCGTTTTTATCCAACAATTCCACTGTCACCGGCGGAATCGTCTTCACCCGATGCAGTTCGAAAGTCGCTTCGGCTCCGTCCGGCACGGTCATATCCCCGTTATCGTTCCACTTCTTTTCCAGGGAAAGATCGATCGGAGGCAGCGGGCCGTTCAGCACCTGATATTCAAAAGTGTAATCGTTCGAGGAATCCGGCAGGACAAGCGCTTCTTTTTGTGCTTCATCGGCGGTCCCGTCCGCGTTCAAAGGCGTGATATACGGCACGAGCTGAATTTTATCCGTGGCGTCCTGTTTCTCAAGGGTGAGGAGCCACCGGTGCGGATCTCCCAAACTGTACCCTTTGGGCGCTTCTTTTTCTTCCAGGATATAGTGGCCCTCAACCAGATCGGGGAAAGTCAGGACGCCCTGGGAAGACGTCGCGGTAACAGGAGCGGAGTGCCGGGTCACGCCACCCTCTTCATACTCTCTTACCACCCATTTGTCTTCCTCGTTCCGCATGGCTCTGGTCAGAGAGAACACAGCCCCGTCAAGCAGCTTCTGGGGAGTATCCGTGCTCTTTTTGATGACCTTCATGTTGACCGGTTTTACCACACCGTTCACAAAGCTGTTGAATTTTGAATCATCGGGCTGGCTGTATTCCGGATCGAGAAAACGGGTTTTTTTCAGTTCATACTTGCCGGAACCGGGAGATGTCTCTTTCACGGTACCGATGAAATAGTATACTTTGGAATCATACGTTATGCCGTTTAATTCGAAGCCGCCTTCCGCTCTCATTTCCTCGGAGGCATCGGCCCAGCGGACTTTGTCCGCGTTGCGGGCATTGTCCGGCACGACCTCACGCACCATATACTTATACTGTTTTCCGGCATAGGCCGACGAGATCTCTTTATCGCCAAAGTTCACGTTGCCGTCTTCCGTGTTGCCCATAATCAAAGATCGGTAAGCGCCCGTCGTTTCTGTTGCAGGCACCGTCTGCCAAAGCGGATTTTCAAAAGTGCCCAGTTCTTTTGATGCGTCACGCGTAACAGCATCCGGCATGACAGCGTGAACAAACTCTTCCCCCTCATCCGCATAAGAGGGGTTATCAAACCCAATCAATTCAAACTTGAACTGGTTTCTGGCAAGTCTGGGGTTTTCCGGAGAATGATAAGACTTGTGAGCGGAAAAATCTGTTGTGGTGATCAGGTTATAACGCAGATAGAGATTGGATTCACTGCCGCCGCGTTCCAGATAGAAAAAGTCGAAGGTGTGGTAAGTTCCGGAAGCAAAGGTATCCGGTACCCCATCATTGTTTGTATCTGTCCAAACCGTTTTTTCATCTGTGTTTGTATACTTGTCATCCCATTCTTCCTGGGAAATTATACCGCTGTTTTTAGCATTCAGAAACACCTGGTATATAGTCGTTCTGGAATAGACCGTAGTATTAGGGTTCGAGATATTTGTATACTTTCCGCCCTTTACCAATACTTCACCTGTCTGGAAATTGATGTCAAGCTCTGTTCTGTTATGAATACCGCCGCCATCCGCGACAAGGATTCCGTCGATATAGACCCAAGCGTCATCATCTCCAGAGAACTCAAACTGCATCGGCTGATAACTGCCCTGGGGATTCAGAACCTGACCGTTAGCGGGAATAGAGAACGGAGTTTCCAGATGCATTCCGTACCAGTAGTTGCGATCACCCATCGGCCAGAATCCAATTTGACCTTCTGATCCGTTATTGGAAGGCTGCTCGCTGACGGTAAAACTGTTTGTCGTGCCATCCAGCTTACTGACCCGATAATATTGGCTGTCATAGGTATAATAACCAAGGGAATCGACGTACAGAAAATCATTGACTCCAGAATAGGTTTTTCTATAGGATGATTCAGAAGTGTTTTTCGGATCAAACAAATAACCCAGCGACTCTCCGCCTAAGGCTGAATTGAGTTTTGGATAACCGTTTTCGTCTACTTTATCACCGGTATACAGAGCACCTGCTACAATACCCGTAGTGGGTTCTCCGGTATACTCTGCGGAGTTGACCCAATTACCGTTCCAGCTGTTGATCCCATTTACTCTGCCGTTTTGCGTGTAACCGGGTGAAGTGCCGTTATTGACCCAATAATCCGTAGCGGTATTATCAGCGCCGGGCACAAACTTCAATTTATGACCATTGTTAATGCCGGCATTATCACCGCCATGTCTGTTTGTCCAGTTATTATCGCCATTCTGTAAACCATTGCCAGTATAACCCGGCCACCCTTGACGAGCATATGCGCTCTCCGTATTGAGCCAATAGTCAAACATGGTAATTGTTGTGCCGGAGGGATTGGGGATCGTCTGGATCTCCCTGGTCTGCTCATCAATTATGATAGCGTCCGCGGCATCCGTTATTCTGATTACAATCTTTTCCCCGTTCCTCATCGTAACGGTCAGTGTTTCTTCCGTATCGAAAGGCTTCAGCGAAATCAGCGCCCAGTCGCCGGCGCGGACCTGCGACGCGTTGATTTCCGTGATCTGTTCTTCCGTCAGATCCGCGCTGTATTCACATGCCAGACCGAAGCGTTCCTTGATCGCGCCGACCGTGGTGTCTTCTTCCACTTTGCTGACGCTGACCAATTCCGGATCGGAGAACTCGATGGCTTCAACATCATCCACCAGTTCGCGGATCTCGTTTTCTTCGGTGTTCACGTCATCCTTCGCGATGCCGAGGATTTCAAGAAGACCGCTGAACGAGATAAATCCGCCGCCGGGGATGCTGAAATCGTAGGTCTCACCGTCCAATTCCCAATGGAAGTCCACGGTATAGACGACGCCGTAAACGGAGAAACTTTCCGCTTTGAAGCAGACGCTGTCCGCCGCTTCCGCCCGGGGACGCAGCACTTCCGCTTCGCTCCCTTCGGGAAGGTGAACGACGTTCACTTCACTGTCCGCCGCTTTCGTCATTTGATAGCTGATCCGCACGTCAACGGCGGCGACGGGTTCCACTTCCTTCCCTTCCGACACAAAGCTGATATCGAAGAAACGGGCGGCGCGAACGTCGCTTTCCGTTCCGAGAGCTTCCTTCGTCTGGGCGAGACATTCTTCATAGGCCGCGCCGGCGGCGATCTCACTGACGCTCAGTTCCGTTCCGGCGGGAAGATCCGCGCTTTCGTCATAGTAGGCCGTGACGGTGTAATCCGGACCCGCGAAAGTAAGA
>CADBQN010000048.1 GCA_902796855.1 uncultured Bacillota bacterium
CAGCGTCGTTTTGCCGTGGTCAACGTGACCGATGGTGCCGATGTTTACATGCGGTTTTGTGCGTTCGTACTTTTCTTTCGCCATTTTAGATGGGAACCTCCTGATTTAAAATCACATTTTTCCGTGTCAAGAAATATCAGTTATGGTTATCATATTCGATTTTAGCGCTTCTGTCAATAGCTTTTCCGCAGGAAAAACCTTATTTTGCCAGAATTTTTTCCAGCATTTCCAGCCGTTCCTCAAAAAGCGCGAAGACGCCGGGGATCGTCGCTTCCTCGGTCAGGTCGACGCCGGCCTTTTTCAGCAGTTCGTTGGGGTCGTCGGAACAGCCGCTCTTTAAGAACGAGCGATAGGCGGCGACGGCGCTCTCGTCGCCGGAGAGGACGCGTTTCGCCAGATACTGGGCGGCGGCGAAGCTGGTGGCATATTTGTAGACGTAAAAGCCGTTGTAGAAATGGGGGATCCGCGCCCATTCCATGGCGATGCCCTCGTCGTAAACGATGGTGTCGCCAAAGTAGTCCCGGTTGAGCCCCAAATAGATCTCGCAGAGATCGTCGGCGGTCAGGGGTTCCATCTTCTCGGCCCGTTCGTGGATGATCTTCTCGAACTCGGCGAACATCGTCTGCCGGAAGACGGTGCCGCGAAATTCCTCTAAATATTGGTTGAGGAGGAAGGCCTTTTCACGGTCGTCTTTGGAGGTCTTCAGCATATAATCGGCAAGGAGCGTCTCGTTGACGGTGGAGGCCACCTCGGCGACGAAAATGCGGTAATAGGCGTAGGGGTAGGGCTGGCTGTGCCAGGAATAGTAGGAGTGAAGGGAGTGCCCCAGTTCGTGAGCCATGGTGAAAACGCTGTTCAGGTTATCCTGATAGCTCATCAGCACGTAGGGATCGGTGTTGCTGACCCCCCAGGAATAGGCGCCGGAGGTCTTGCCCTCATTGCCGCGGATGTCCAGCCAGCGTTCGTCCCGGGCCTTTTGGAGCAGGCCGACGTATTCTTCCCCCAAGGGCGACAGGGCCTTTTTCACGATGTCGAACCCCTCCTCAAAGGGGATGTCGCGGTCGGCGTCGGCGACGAGGGGCGTGTAGACGTCGTAGAAATGGAGCTCGTCGACGTTTAAAACGCGCTTTCTCAGCCGCAGATAGCGTTGGAAGAGGCCGAGGTTGTCCCGGACGGCTTTGATCAGATGGTCGTAAAGGCTCTCGTCGACGGCGTCGGCGAAGAGGGCGCTGTTCAGCGCCGAGGGGTAGTTCCGCGCCTTGGCGAAAAAGCAGTCGCCCTTGACGCTGCCGGCCAGGGTGGCGGCGATGGTGTTGCGGAAGTTCCCGTAGGTCGCGTAGAGCCCTTTAAAGGCGTCTTCGCGGACGCGGCGGTCTTTGCTCTCCAGCAAACGGATGAAATTGGCGTGGCTGATGGTGACGCTCTCCCCTTCCTCGTCCCGGATGGCGGGGAATCTGAGGTCGGCCTCGTTCAGCATCGTAAAGGCGTTTTGGGCGCTCTCCGCCAATTCCCCGGCCTGGGCCAGCAACGCTTCTTCCTCTTTGCTCAGGGTGTGGGGGGCGTAGCGCAGCAGGTCTTTGAACATCCGCTCGTAGAGGCGAAGGGGCTCATAGCCGCGGACCAGCGCCATGACTTTCTCTTTCCCGGCGGCGAGGATTTCCGGCGTAAAAAAGGCCGTTTCCTCCGAGGCCTTCACCATCAGGGCCATGGCCCGGTCCCGCATCCCCTGATAGGTGTTGACGCGGTTGTCCTCGTCCAGCTTCATTTTGGCGTAGACGAAGAGATCGTCCAGTTTCAGTTCCAGGGCTTCGCTGATTTCCAGGTAACGGCAGAGCGTTTCCCCGCTCTCCGTCAGCTTCCCCCGGAAACCGCCGATGGCGGTCAGCTCTTCAAGGGCGTCGGCAAAGTCCTTTTCCCAGTCTTCGGCGGTGGGGTAGATTTTTTCCAGATCCCAGCGCTCGGCGGCGGGAATCTCGTCTCTCTGCGGCAGTTTTTTGGCCATGTTCGGTTCCTTTCTTCCTTCATGAAAAAATTTACAAAAAATACGCTGTATCCTCTTGCGAAAAACGACGTAAGCCGTTATGATTATATGGATATGAACAGCAAAACAGATCCTTTAAAATTTGAGATCGTTCCCTTTGAGGAGGGCTTCGCCTACGATGTCACCGTCGTTTCCGACGACGCCAGCGTCGGCGACTACATCCGCCTCCTCGACGCGTTCCTCGACGCGAAGATCGCGCCCTGTCTCGGCTGCGACCTCTGCTGCGCCCAGCGGATCCCGCTGACCCTTCCCGACGTTTACACCTACGCCGGCAGGGAGCGGGACGCCATCGCCGCGTTTCTTCGGGAAAAGGCGGAGATACGCTTCGTCGGCGGCGCCGTCGACGTGAAGCTGGCGCAAAAGCCCGACGGTAAATGCGTCTTTTTGGACGGCGCCGAACAGCGCTGTCTCGACCATCCCCGCCGAAGTCTCGTCTGTCACAGCTACATCTGCGTGCCCCAGACGAAACGCGCCCGGGACCTGCGGGAAGCGCTGATTAACGGCGGCGAGGACGCCCTCATCGGCGAGCTCTTCCGCCTCGGCGTTCTCGATGACGGCGGACGGGCGGCGGATTATCCGCCGGATCCCCGCTGGCGGAACCGTTCCTTTGACGAGATTCCGCTGAAGGACGTTGTGCCCCCCGCAGTCTATTCAGCGCTGCGCTGATCTCCGCCGTCGTCTCGTCCATAAAGTCGTCGTAAAAGGGCTCCACGATGGCCACGGCCTTGCCGATGGCGCGGATCAGCCCTTTGCGGTCGCAGCCGTCGATGTCGTGGCGGCGCTTTAAGGAGACGATGAATTTATCGGCCATAGCCTCGATGTCGTTGCCGTCGAAGCTGAAATAGCCGGTCACCTCGGTGAACATGCGCCGCAGCTCTTCCGGGGAACGGCGCAGATACCCCTCGAGGAAACCGACGCAGAGGGGTTCTCCCCTGCCCTCAACGGCGGCCAGGACCGTTTCCCCCAGGTTGGGGCAGCGCCGCTCCGTGAGGATGTCAAAGGCCATCTCGATGACGTTGTGGGCCTTCCACACCGTCATGGTCTCCGGCAGATTGCAGCAGACCGCCATGTCCTCGGCGATGAGCTCCCCTTTTTGGAAGCAAAAGCCGGGACGGCGGCCGTGATATTCCTCGTCGGCGTAGAGGTCGATGCC
Source organism: uncultured Bacillota bacterium (assembly GCA_902796855.1). GTDB lineage: Bacteria > Bacillota > Dehalobacteriia > UBA7702 > UBA7702 > UBA7702. The sequence continues at coordinate 3,195 of CADBQN010000048.1, forward strand.
GGGCAGGGCGGTGCCGTGGGTCAGCGCGCCGTAAGCGAAGTCGAGATGGGCCGGGTCGTGTTCGGCGGCGTAGCGGTACATATCGACGCCCATTTCATGGCAGACGTTCCGCCCGATGCCGAGAAAGGCCCCGTAATCGGGAAAGAGCGCGCCCAATGCCGTGAGGTGGTTCTCGTAGCCGAGGACCCGTTCGGCGGTATAGAGGTGGGTCAATGGAAACATGATGTTCCTCTTTTCTATTATGGTTCGTTTCTTCCATATTAAAACATTTTTCGGCGTTTGACAAGTCGTCCGCGTCAATTCCTTTGCTGTCTTTTCTGTGAAAAAGTGACTTTTTATCTGTTTGGAGGGTTCCGCGATGAAATCGGTTCTTGCCGCCTTTTTCAATAAAAATAACCTGTTCGACGTTGCGATGGTCACCATCGGCTCGGTCCTCTGGGTCGTGGCCCTGGTGGCGCTGCTCGTTCCCAACGCCCTGCTCTCCCTGGGGTTTACCGGGGTGGCCATCATCATCAATTACTTTTTGTCCTTCCTCCCGATCTCGGTGCTGATCTTCCTGATGAACGTTCCCTGCATCATTCTGGCCTGGAAGGAGCTGGATAAGCGCTTCCTTTTCCTGACGCTCTACGCCGTCACCCTGCAGTCGGTGCTGATGGAGGTGCTGAAGAACATGCCCTCCTATATCGGCGACCCGATGCTGGTGGCGATCTTCGCCGGGGCCCTGGGCGGCCTTGGTAGCGGCATCGTCATCCGCCGCGGCGGCAGCGGCGGCGGCACCGACATCCTTGGCGTCATCGTGAAAAAGCGCTGGGGCTACAGCGTCGGCACTTTCAGCCTGGCCTTCAACATCTGCGTCATCTCCCTGGGCGCCGTTCTCTTCGGACTGGAAATCGCCATGTATACCGTGATCTTCATCGCTGTCTGCTCCTTCATGACGGATAAGGCCATCGCCGGGATGGGCAAAAAATATACGGTGATGATCGTCACCGCCTATCCTGAAAACGTGAAGAACGCCATTTTCGACCGGCTTCACCGCGGCGTGACGTTCTTAAAGGGGAAGAGCGCCTTCAGCGGCGATCAGAAGGACGTGATCTACTGCGCCATCAACCAATACGAGCTGGCGGTGCTGAAAGATATGATTTACACCATCGATCCCGACGTGTTCATGACGATCTCGGAGACGACGGAGATCTACGGCCACTTCCGCAGCCGCAAGGGCGACGCCATTACCGCCCACGAGCTGGAGAACAGCTTTGTCGAGGCGGCCCAGGAACCGGTCAGCGCCAAGATCGAGCGGGAAACGCCGGTCATCAACATTATCAACAAGGATCACGAGATCGTCGACAAGGAAGAAGTCGGTTCGGAACGGAAAAATACCTGGTATCCGCCGCGTTCCCTGCGGAATAAGTGAGGAAACGAAAAAGGGGAACGGCCTTAAACGGCGCGTTCCCCTCTCCTGTATCCGTTTTTTGGCTCATTCGCCGCGGTATTCCGCGGCCAGGGCCGTGTAGTGGGCGGCGTTGGCGGCGATCCCTTTCGCTTCCTCTTCGCTGACGCGGCGGACGACCTTTCCCGGCACGCCGAGGACGAGGGAGTTCGGCGGGATCTCTTTGCCCTCGCTGACCAGGGCCGCCGCGGCGATGATGGAATTCTCGCCGATGACGGCGCCGTCGAGGATCACGGCGCCCATGCCGATGAGGACGTTGTCGCCGACGGAAGCGCCGTGGACGATGGCGTTGTGGCCCACGGTGACGTTTTTCCCCAGAGAAACGCCGTGTCCCGCGGAGCAGTGGACGGTGACGTTGTCCTGAACGTTGCTCCCCTCGCCGACGGTGATGGCGTCGGCGTCGCCGCGGAGAACGGCGTGGAACCAGACGGAGCTCCCCTCTTTTAATGTGACATTGCCGATGACGTCGGCGCTTTCGGCGACGAATACACCGTCGGCGATGTTCGGTTTCACTTTGGCGTAAGACATAGAACGCGCTCCTTTCACGGAACACCTTTTTGCGAAGGAGGTCGGTCGCATGGACAAAGAACAGCGCCGGGAGCTGCTGCGCTCCTTTCTGCGCAATCTCCGGGACGAGCTGGGCCGGCTCCCCCGGGAGAAGTGGCTCGCCGTCGTTTATCTGCTGGCCTTTTTATCGGTGCTTTCGGCCATTGCCGCGCTGATCTGGCTGATGTAGCTTTTCAGCGGGGCTTTTCCGCCGTGACACAGAGGAAGTCGCCGCGGACATGGGCGACGATCCCAACGAATCCGGCTTCCTTCAGGGCGGCGGCGGTGCCGTCGGCGGAGGGGAGCCGTTCCATTTGGGCGGTCTTTGCCACTTCCGCCCATTTTTCCGCGTCCTCGCCGTCGCCGCGGCTTTCCGTCAGCAGCATCAGCCGGCCGCCGCCTTTCATCACCCGGCAAATCTCTTTGAGACCCGCGGTGAGGTCGGGCCAGAAATAGATCGTCTCCACGGCGGTGACGACGTTGAAGGTCTCTTCGTCAAAGGGCAGGTCGGCGACGTCGGCCTTGCAGATGATGACTTTGTCCCGGCGAATGTCCCGGCGGTTGGCGCGGAAGGCCTCCTCAATGGCGGCGGAGGAGAGGTCGACACCCCAGACCGTTTCCGTCGTGGCCCGGGAGAGCTTTTTCACGGTGCGGCCGCCGCCGCAGCCGACGTCGAGGATCCTGTCGCCGTCATTGACGGTGAGAAAGGAGAGTCCCCAGTCGGTCAAAGCGTCGTGGTGTCTGTTCATGGCGCGGAGCGTCTTCCGCCCCCAAAAGCCCCGGGGATGACCGGCGTTTTCGGCGCGTTTTTTTTCGAGATAGTTCATGCGTTTCTCCGTTGTTTTTCAGTCTTTATGGTCTCGGATAACGTGAACCCCGGCGTTTTCTTTCCAAACGCCGGGGTTCGTTTCGGTTTGTTCTTTTATTCACCCAGCAGGAAAGTGGTCAGTTCGGCGATCTCGTCTTCATCGACGTTGTAGACGCCGTCGTCGTCCAGGGCGACGGTGAGGTTATACGTTTTGGCCTCGCCGTAGGTCGGATTGGCAATGGCTTCTTGCAGTTCCGCCGCGGCCTGTTCGACATAGACCGCCAGCAGATCGTCGGTGGACATGGAGCTGTCGGCGGCGTATTTTTCTTCCATCACCGCGGTGATGGAGCCGTCCTCGTCCTCAAGGACTTCGTTGAAGGTCTGGAGCGGATAGGCGATGACTTCCACTTTGTAGCCTTCGTCTTCGCTGCCGGTGTATTCGCCGGTGACTTCGTATTTGGTGGCTTTAAAGACCGAGACATAGGCGTCGCGGAGCTGTTCCCTCAAAGCGGGGTCCGGATCGGAAAGACCGGCGCTGGTGAAGGTCTCGTCGGTCATTGTGTCGATGATGTCGTCGTACATGGCTTGGAATTCCTCAACGGAATCGACGTCGCTGAGGGAATCGACAAATTCCTCGTCGATCTCGCCGTGGAAAACGGAATCGAGACTGCCCTGGATGTAGGCCACGGGGTCAAAGCTCTGGCCGCAGGCGGTGAAGGTCAGAATCAGCATCACGGCGATGACGGCAAGAAGCGGCAAGCGTGTTTTTTTCATGGCGGCGCCTCCTTTTTGGGGGTGAACAAAATCGTTCGTAAAAAAGAATGCTGTGTTTTCTTTAGTATATCAGCCGCCGGAAAAAAAAGCAATCGTTTCCCCGCTGAAAAACCGCGTTTTTTCTTTCTTTTTTGATTGACAGCGAACCCCTCGGCGTGTTATAATAAAACGCTAATATCCTAAATTGGGTATTTTTGCCGATTTCGCGGTTCCGCGGCGTCGGTATATATAAAGGAAGCGGCAAAAGCTTCCGTTTCAACGCGACGCTGTCGCTTTGATTCCCCGACAGTTTGAATCAGTCAGCAAGAAAGCGGTTTTTCGGGCTTGCGGTAAGGCGAAAAACGCGCCGTTCCGGGCTTGCGGTAAGGCGGAGCGGCGGTACCGGGCTTGCGGTAAGACGGTATGCTCTCAGGCGCGGGGGAAGCAAAGGCGATGCAATATACGAAGGAGTGAAGGATCATATGACTCACATGAGTGGTCTTGGCGCCATCAAGCGCAGAGATTATTCCAACATCATCGAAGTCCTGGAAATGCCCGATCTCATTGAGATCCAGCGCCATTCCTACGAATGGTTCTTAAAGGAAGGTCTCTCTTCCATTTTCGCCGATATTTCGCCGATTCAGGATTTCACCGGCAACCTCGTTCTGGAATTTCTCGATTATTCCCTCGGCGAGGAAAAATACTGTGTGGAAGAGTGCAAAGAACGGGACGCCACCTATTCCGCCCCGCTGAAGGTGGGGGTGCGCCTCATCAACAAAGAAACCGGTGAAGTCAAGGAGCAGGAAGTCTTTTTGGGCGACTTCCACCTGATGACGGACCGCGGCACGTTCATCGTCAACGGCGCCGAACGCGTCATCGTTTCCCAACTCGTCCGTTCCCCCGGCGTCTACTTCGCCCATACGAAAGACGCCAACTCCGGCGCCGATATCTACGGCTCCACCATCATCCCCAACCGCGGCGCCTGGCTGGAATTTGAGACCGACGCCGCCGGCATCGTCTACGTCCGCATCGACCGCACCCGCAAGCTCCCGGCCACCGTCATCATGCGCGCCCTGGGCTTCGGCAGCGATGAGGAGATCCGCGCCTTTGTCGACGAGAATCCCCACATCCTGGCCACCATCGAGAAGGACAGTACCCACAACGAGGAAGAAGCGCTGATCGAGGTCTATAAAAAACTCCGTCCCGGCGAACCGCCGACGGAAGATTCCGCCCGGAATCTCCTCCACGCCCTCTTCTTCGACCCCAAACGCTACGACCTCGGCAACGTCGGCCGCTATAAGCTGAACAAAAAGCTGAACCACGGTGTCTTCAAGCGCATCGACGAGGACGGCCGCGTCTGGGACAACGAATCCGAGACCTATGCCGAATACGACGGCGACATCAGCAAAGTCCGCAACGACTACATCAAACACCTGACGAAGACCGATATCTTCCGCACGTTAAAGGGCTTTCTCGAGCTGATGGACGGCGAACGTCCCGCCGACGACATCGACCACCTGGGCAACCGCCGCATCCGCTGCGTCGGCGAGCTGCTGCAGAACCAGTTCCGCATCGGCCTCTCCCGGATGGAACGGGTCGTCAAGGAACGCATGTCCATTCAGGACACCGAAGGCGTCACGCCCCAGCTTCTGATCAACACCCGCCCCGTCGTGGCGGCGCTGAAGGAATTCTTCGGTTCCTCCCAGCTCTCCCAGTTCATGGATCAGACCAACCCCCTGGCGGAGCTGACCCACAAACGCCGTCTCTCGGCGCTGGGGCCCGGCGGTCTCTCCAGAGAGCGCGCCGGCATGGAAGTCCGCGACGTCCACCATTCCCACTACGGCAGAATGTGCCCCATTGAGACGCCGGAAGGTCCCAACATCGGCCTCATCGGCTCCCTCTCCACCTTCGCCAAAATCAACGAGTACGGTTTCATCGAAACGCCCTATCGCCGGGTTAACAAGGAAACCGGCGTCGTCACCGAAACCATCGACTATCTCACCGCCGACGAGGAAGAAGGCTTTGTCGTCGCCCAGGCCAACGAAGAACTGGACGAAAACAACCGCTTCGCCCACAAGCGCGTCAACGTCCGCCGCGGCTCCGACATCACCGTCGTCGACGCTTCCCGCGTCGACTATATGGACGTCAGCCCGAAACAGGTCGTTTCCGTCGCCGCGGCGCTCATTCCCTTCCTCGAGCACGACGACGCCAACCGCGCCCTGATGGGCGCCAACATGCAGCGTCAGGCCGTGCCCCTGCTGGTGACGGAAGCGCCCTTCATCGGCACCGGCATGGAATACAAAACGGCGGTGGACTCCTGCGTCGTGGAAACAGCCGCCGCCGCCGGCGTCGTGGAACGGGTCGACGGCGATACCATCGTCGTCCGCCACGATGACGACGGTCAGCTGGAAACCCATAAATTACTGAAATACAAACGCTCCAACCAGGGCACCTGCGTCAATCAGTTCCCCATCGTCCACAAGGGCGACCACGTCACGGCGAAGCAGGTCTTAGCCGACGGCCCCGCCACCTCCCAGGGCGAGCTGGCCCTCGGCCGCAACGTCGTCGTCGCCTTCATGACCTGGGAAGGCTATAACTACGAAGACGCCATTCTTCTGAACGAACGCCTCGTCCGCGACGATTACTTCACCTCGGTGCACATCGAGGAACACGAATGCGACGCCCGCGATACGAAACTGGGCCCCGAAGAGATCACCAGGGACATCCCCAACGTCGGCGACGATATCCTGAAAGACCTCGACGCCCAGGGCATCATCCGCATCGGCACCGAAGTCCGCAGCGGCGACATCCTCGTCGGCAAAGTCACCCCCACAGGGGAAACGGAACTGACGGCGGAAGAACGGCTGCTCCGCGCCATCTTCGGCGAAAAAGCCCGGGAAGTCCGGGATACCTCCCTCCGCGTTCCCCACGGGGAACAGGGGAAAGTCGTCGATATCCGCGTCTTCTCCCGTGAAAACGGTGATGAGCTGGCCCCCGGCGTCAACCGCCTCGTCCGCGTCTACATCGCCCAGAAGCGCAAGATCTCCGTCGGCGACAAAATGGCCGGCCGCCACGGGAACAAAGGGGTCGTTTCCCGGATCCTTCCCGAGGAAAACATGCCCTTCCTTCCCGACGGCACCCCCGTCGATGTCGTGCTGAACCCCCTCGGCGTGCCCTCCCGTATGAACATCGGTCAGGTCCTCGAGTGCCACCTCGGCTGGGCGGCGAAGAACCTCGGTCTCCACATCGCCACGCCGGTCTTCGACGGCGCTTCCGAACAGGACATTGTCGACGCACTGAAAGAAGCCGGTTTCGATGAGAGCGGCAAGACGATCCTCCGGGACGGCCGCACCGGCCTGCCCTTCGATAATCCCGTCACCGTCGGCGTCATGTATATGCTGAAACTCCACCATCTCGTCGACGATAAGATCCACGCCCGTTCCACCGGCCCCTATTCCCTCGTCACCCAGCAGCCCCTCGGCGGGAAAGCCCAGTTCGGCGGTCAGCGCTTCGGTGAAATGGAAGTCTGGGCCCTGGAAGCCTACGGCGCGGCCTACACCCTTCAGGAAATCCTCACCGTCAAGTCCGACGATGTCGTCGGCCGCGTGAAGACCTACGAAAGCATCGTCAAGGGCGAGAACGTCCCGGCGCCGGGCCTGCCGGAATCCTTCAAAGTCCTGATGAAGGAACTCCAGAGCCTCTGCCTCGACGTCCGCGTGCTGAACCAGAACAACGAGGAAATCGAGATCCGCGAACTCGACGACGACGATCTTGACCTTCCCGAACGCGAAGAGTACGAAGAAGAGCTCCGCGGCAGGGACCGTCCCCGCTTCCGTTCCGACGCCATGATCGAACTGGACGAGGACGGCGAGGAAGTCGGCGACCTCCTCGACATCGCCGCCGAAGACGACGGCGAGGAAGAAATTGACGCGGGCGACCTCAGTCTCGAGGAAACGCTGGAAAGCGGCTTGGACGACGATATGGACGACCTTGACGACGATTTTGACGCTCTCGTTGACGACGAAGATATTTTCTGATCTGTTTCGTGAAGGAAAGGAGAGATGATCCTTGATAGATGTTAGTAATTTTGACCGTATGCGCATTTCCCTGGCGTCGCCGGAACAGATCAGGGAGTGGTCCTACGGGGAAGTGAAGAAACCGGAAACGATCAACTACCGCACCTTAAAGCCGGAGCGGGACGGTCTTTTCTGCGAACGCATCTTCGGCCCCACCAAGGACTGGGAATGTCACTGCGGTAAATATAAAAGAGTCCGCTACAAAGGGATGATCTGCGACCGCTGCGGCGTCGAGGTCACCCGCGCCAAGGTGCGCAGAGAACGAATGGGCCATATCGAGCTGGCGGCCCCCGTCTCCCACATCTGGTATTTCAAAGGGATCCCCTCCCGGATGGGCCTGCTTCTCGATATGTCCCCCCGGGCGCTGGAAAAGATCCTCTATTTCGTCTCCTACGTCGTTCTCGACCCCGGCGACACGCCGCTGATGAAAAAACAGCTGCTGTCGGAAAGCGAGTACCGCACCGCCCGGGAAGAATACGGCGATACCTTCCGCGCCGGCATGGGCGCGGAGTCGGTGAAGGAACTGCTGGCCTCCACCGATCTTGAAACCCTCGCCGCGGAACTCCGTTCCGAGCTCAACGGCGCCAGCGGCCAGCGCAAGATCCGCGCCATCCGCCGGCTGGAAGTGGCCGAGGCCTTTCTGATGTCCGGCAACCGCCCCGAGTGGATGATCCTCGACGTGGTGCCGGTGATCCCGCCGGAAGTCCGCCCCATGGTGCAGCTGGACGGCGGCCGCTTCGCCACCTCGGATCTGAACGACCTGTACCGCCGCGTCATCAACCGCAACAACCGTTTGAAACGGCTGCTGGATCTGGGCGCCCCCGATATCATTGTCCGCAATGAAAAGCGCATGCTCCAGGAAGCCGTCGACGCCCTCATCGACAACGGCCGCCGCGGCCGTCCCGTCACCGGTCCGGGGAACCGCCCGCTGAAATCCCTCAGCGACATGCTCAAAGGGAAGCAGGGGCGTTTCCGTCAGAACCTCCTCGGCAAGCGCGTCGACTATTCCGGCCGTTCCGTTATCGTCGTCGGCCCGGAACTGAAAATGCATCAGTGCGGCCTGCCCAAGGAAATGGCGCTGGAACTCTTCAAGCCCTTCGTGATGAAGCGCCTCGTCAAAGACGGCATGGCCCATAACATCAAGAGCGCCAAGCGCATGGTGGAGCGGGTCCGTCCCGAAGTCTGGGATGTCCTGGAAGACGTCATCAAGGACCACCCGGTGCTTTTAAACCGCGCCCCGACACTGCACCGCCTCGGGATCCAAGCCTTTGAGCCGATCCTCGTCGAAGGCCGGGCGCTGAAGCTCCATCCCCTCGTCTGCACCGCCTACAACGCCGACTTCGACGGCGACCAGATGGCCGTTCACGTGCCGCTGTCCGCCGAAGCCCAGGCCGAAGCGCGGCTGCTGATGATCTCTTCCTATAATATTCTCAACCCGAAAGACGGTCATCCCGTCGCCGTGCCCACCCAGGACATGGTCCTCGGGTCCTATTACCTCACCGCTGTCAAGGAAGGGGCCAAGGGCGAAGGCAAAGTCTTCTGCTCCTACGACGAAGCCTACCTCGCCTACGAAAACGGCGACGTCGATCTCCACGCCCTCATCGAGATCCCGAAACCGGCGGAATGGGACTACCAGATGGTGGAAAAGAAACGGGTCGAGTTCGATCAAAAGGAAAACGGCCTCTACTGCCGCATCAAAACGACGGTGGGCCGGCTGAAATTCAACTACAACATCCCGATCCCCGGTGAAATGGGTTATTATAACTGCACCATCACCAAAAAAGTCCTCGGGAACATCGTCGACCGCTGCGTCCGCATCATGGGTATCACCTACGCCGCGAAACTCCTCGACGGCATCAAGGCCATGGGCTACTCCACGTCGACCCAGGCCGGGATCACCATCGGCCTCCAGGACATCAAAGTCCCCGCCGCCAAAAAGCCCATCATGGAACAGGCCGATACCGACGTCAACAAAGTCGAGGATCTGTTCCGCCGCGGTCTCGTTACCGAAAACGAACGCTATAATAAAGTCATCGAGATCTGGAATAAGGCCACCGATGACGTCACCAACGAGCTGATGACGGCGCTGGACCCCTTCAACCCCATCTACATGATGGCCAATTCCGGGGCCCGAGGCAACGTCCAACAGATCCGCCAGCTGGCCGGTACCCGCGGTCTGATGGCCGACCCCTCGGGGAAGATCATCGACCTGCCCATTAAGGCCAACTTCCGCGAAGGTCTCAACATTCTGGAATTCTTCATTTCCACCCACGGCGCCCGGAAAGGGCTGGCCGATACCGCCCTCAGAACGGCGGACTCCGGTTATCTGACCCGCCGCCTTGTCGACGTCGCCCAGGAAGTCATCGTCCGCGAGGACGACTGCGGCTGCGAGGAAGGCATCTGGGTCGAGGAAATCCCCAACATCGAGCCCCTCTCCGAACGGATCGAAGGCCGCGTCGCCGCCATCGATCTGGTGAACAAACACACCGGTGAGATCCTCGTTCCCGCCGGGGAAGAGATCACCGAGGCCCGGATCCCGCAGATCATGGCCTATATGGAAACGCTGCCCAAGGAAGAACAGCGGGTCAACATCCGCTCGGTCCTCACCTGCAAGAGCCGCTACGGCGTCTGCCGCAAGTGCTACGGCCGCAACCTTGCCACCGGCGTCATGGTGGACATCGGTGAAGCCGTCGGCACCATCGCCGCCCAGTCCATCGGCGAGCCCGGCACCCAGCTGACGATGCGTACCTTCCACACCGGCGGCGTTGCCGGCGACGACATCACCCAGGGTCTTCCCCGCGTCGAGGAACTCTTCGAGGCGCGGCGTCCCAAATATCAGGGGATCCTGACGGAATACTCCGGCACCGCCCTGGTGGAAGATTACAAGAACCAGAAAAAGATCACCATCGTCCAGGACGGCGAGGAAATGGAAACGTACCTCACGCCCTTCAACTCCCGGCTCAAGGTCAGCGACGGCGATACCGTTGAAAAGGGCGACGCCCTGACCGAGGGCTCCATCAACCCCCACGACGTCCTCCACGTTCAGGGGATCGAAGGCGTCCACTACTACCTCCTCAAGGAAGTGCAGAGCGTCTACCGTCTCCAGGGCGTTGACATCAATGACAAGCACATCGAGATCATGATCCGCCAGATGCTGAAAAAGGTAAAGATCGAGGAAGCCGGCGACGGCAGTCTTCTGCCCGGCACGCTGGTGGACCGCAACGAGTTCGAGCGGGCCAATGAGGAACTGATCGCCGCCGGCAAGGAACCCGCCTCCGCCAGCGCCGTGTTGCTGGGGATCACCAAGGCCGCTTTAGCCACGGATTCCTTCCTCTCCGCGGCGTCGTTCCAGGAGACCACCAGAGTCCTGACGGACGCCGCCATTAAAGGCAAGGTCGATCCGCTGATCGGCCTCAAGGAAAACGTCATCCTCGGCAAGCTGATTCCCGCCGGCACCGGCATGAACCGCTACCGCAACATCGAAGTGGACTGTGACGAAGAGGAAATCGTCGTCGATCTCGATCACATCGAGGATGATCCCTTCGCTTTCGACATCCTTCCCGCCGAGGAAGCGCCGGAAGCGCCGGAGGAAAACACAGGGGAATTTCTCCTTGACAATGACGATTTACAGTGATATAATGCTCCTACACGCGTTTTTCGGAGATACGTACGCCCTTTTTTAGGAGGACAAAAATGGACCCCAAAGAACTGATGACCGCCAACAAAGTGGTCGGTACAAAAGAAACGCTGCGTATGGTGGAAAAACACCTGTGTAAGACCGTTTTCATAGCGAATGACGCCAGCATGGAAATCGTGCGCCCGCTGATTGCGGCCTGCGAAAAAAACGGCATTCCGGTGGAATTCGTTGAGAGTATGCGCGATCTGGGAGAGAGCTGCGGCATCAAAGTCGCCGCGGCCTCTGCCGGATTGCTGTAAATATTTGTCCAAAATTTAAGATTATATAAAAATTTTTCAACAAAGATCAGGAGGTGGAATTTTGCCTACCATCAGCCAGTTAGTGAGAAACAGCAGAGAAGTATCGGAAAAGAAATCCACCGCGCCGGCATTGAAAGAATGTCCCCAGAAACGCGGTGTCTGCACCAGGGTTTATACGACGACGCCGAAAAAGCCGAATTCTGCTTTGAGAAAGGTCGCCAGGGTCCGTCTGACGAACTCCATCGAAGTCACCGCTTACATCCCCGGCATCGGCCATAACCTTCAGGAGCACTCGGTTACTCTCATTCGCGGCGGCAGGGTCAAGGACCTTCCCGGTGTGAGATATCACATCATCCGCGGCACCCTCGACGCGGCTGGCGTCGCCGACCGCGGTCAGTCCCGCTCGAAGTACGGCGCCAAACGCCCGAAAGCCAAAGCGGCCGCCAAATAAGTTCTATATTATATAAGGAGGAAATCGAATGCCCAGAAGAGGTAAGATCAAAAGAATCGAAGTTCTGCCCGATCCCGTATACGGCAGCGTCGTTCTGACCAAGTTCATCAACCAGGTCATGCTCGACGGCAAAAAAAGCACCGCCGAAAAAATCGTTTACGGCGCTTTCGATATCATTAAAGAAAAAACCGGCAAAGACCCGATGGAAGTCTTTGAGGAAGCCATGAACAACGTCATGCCCGTTTTGGAAGTCAAAGCCAGACGTGTCGGCGGCGCCAACTATCAGGTTCCCATCGAAGTCCGCGCCGCTCGCCGCCAGACCCTCGGCATCCGCTGGCTCGTCATGAACGCCAGAAAACGCGGGGGCAAAGGCATGGAAGAAAAAGTCGCCGGCGAATTGATGGACGCCGCCAACAACATGGGCGCGTCGGTGAAAAAGAGAGAAGATACCCACAAAATGGCGGAAGCCAACAAAGCCTTCGCGCATTTCAGATGGTAAAGCGAGTTTAAGGTTCGGAGGAATAAACTTTGAGACAGTATAGCTTAGGCAATACAAGAAATATCGGCATCATGGCTCATATCGACGCCGGTAAAACGACGACGACCGAACGTATGCTTTATTACACCGGCAAAGTTCACCGCATCGGCGAAGTGCACGACGGCGCGGCCACGATGGACTATATGGTCCAGGAGCAGGAACGCGGCATCACCATCACGTCCGCGGCCACCACTTGCATCTGGAAGGATCATCGCATCAACATTATAGACACGCCCGGCCATGTGGACTTTACCGTAGAGGTGGAACGCTCCCTGAGAGTCCTCGACGGCGCCGTTGCCGTCTTCTGTTCCGTCGGCGGCGTTCAGCCTCAGTCGGAAACGGTGTGGCGCCAGGCCGACCGTTACGGCGTCCCCCGGATCGCTTTTGTCAATAAAATGGACCGTGTCGGCGCCGACTTTTTCCGCGTCGTCGGCATGATCAAAGAGCGCCTCGGCGCTCACCCCGTTCCCCTGCAGCTGCCCATCGGCGCTGAGGAAGATTTCAAAGGCGTCATCGACCTGCTGAAAATGACCGCCACCTTCTACGACGGCGAAAACATGATCGAGGATCAGCCGATCCCCGAGGAATACGCCGAACAGGCCGAAGCCTACCGCGAGTCGATGCTGGAAAAACTGGCCGACTACGATGACGAGCTCATGGAAATGGTCTTGGAGGGCGACGACATCCCCCTGGACAAGATCAAGGCCGTCATCCGTGACGCCACCATCGCCGTTAAAATGACCCCGGTGCTCTGCGGTTCCGCCTTTAAGAACAAAGGCGTCCGCCTCCTCCTCGACGGCGTCGTGGATTATCTCCCGTCGCCCACCGACGTCCCGCCCATCGGCGGCTGGGATCCGGATACCGAGGAAGACACCGTCCGCGAGTCCGATGACAACGGCCCCTTCGCCGCCCTGGCCTTTAAGATCGTCACCGACCCCTACGTCGGCCGCCTGACCTTCTTCAGAGTCTACAGCGGCACGCTGAAGAGCGGCTCCTATTTGTACAACTCCTCGAAGGACCGCAAGGAACGCATCGGCCGCCTGCTGCAGATGCACGCTGATAAACGCGAGGACATCGAGGAATGCTACTCCGGCGACATTCTCGCCGCCGTCGGCCTGAAATTCACCTCCACCGGTGATACCCTCTGTTCCTACGAACAGCCCGTCATCCTCGAAAGCATGGACTTTCCGGAACCCGTCATCGACGTCGCCATCGAGCCGAAGACCACGGCGGACCAGGAAAAGATGAGCCTGGCGCTGCAAAAGCTCTCCGAGGAAGACCCCACCTTCCGCGTGCATACCGACGCGGAGACCGGTCAGACCATCATCTCCGGCATGGGCGAGCTCCATCTGGAAATCATCATCGACCGTCTGCTCAGGGAATTCCGCGTTGACGCCAACGTCGGCAAACCCCAGGTCGCTTACAGAGAGACCATCCGCAAACCCGCCTCGGCCAACAGCAAGTTCGTCCGCCAGAGCGGCGGCCACGGCCAGTACGGCCACTGTGTCGTCGAGTTCGAGCCCGGCGAACCCGGCTCCGGCTTCGTCTTCGAAAGCAAGATCGTCGGCGGCGTCGTGCCCAAGGAATATGTCACTCCCGTTGAGGAAGGCATCAAGGAAGCGATGGAAAACGGCTATCTCGCCGGCTTCCCGATGGTGGACATCAAAGCCACCCTCGTCGACGGCTCCTATCACGAAGTCGACTCCTCGGAAATGGCCTTCAAAGTCGCCGGCTCCATGGCCTTTAAGGAAGCGGCGGCCAAAGCGAAATCGGTCCTGCTGGAACCCATCTTCCGACTGGAAGTCGTCGTTCCCGAAGAATATATGGGCGACGTCATCGGCGACATCAACTCCCGCCGCGGGCGCCTCGAGGGGATGGAAGCCAAGAACGGCACCCAGACCATCCGCGGTTTCGTCCCGCTGTCGGAAATGTTCGGCTACGCCACGGATCTTCGCTCCAAGACCCAGGGCCGCGGCACCTACGTGATGCAGTTCGGCCACTATGAGGAAGTGCCGAAGAACATCGCCGAGACGATCATCGAAAAGTATAAAGGTTGATTCACTGTTTCACTTTTAAATATTCAAACCAAAATTCCCAAGGAGGAAAACAAAAATGGCGAAAGAAAAGTACGAACGCACAAAACCGCATGTAAACATCGGCACCATCGGTCACGTTGACCACGGCAAAACGACGCTG
>CADBQN010000049.1 GCA_902796855.1 uncultured Bacillota bacterium
AATGGGCACACGGCCCCGCACCTGAGCAGGCCAGTTCCCTTCGTTGCCGTACTGCGTCGGCAGCCAGCCGCTGCCGCCGGGTTCCTCCACGATGTCGCACCCCGACACCGCCGCCGCCACCGTCACGCCGGCCGCCGCCCCCAAAAACTGGCGGCGCGTCAGCTGAGGCTGCTTTTTCTGTTTTTGAATCCTTTGTCGCTCTTTCACAACGTTGTTTCCTCCTTTCCCTGTTCAATCACGCTTTTTTCCCGCCGCCGGATTTCTTTTTCCGTTTCTTCGGCGGGACGTAAGGAATGCCCAGACGTTCCCCGTCGTGATCTCGGCCGAGGAAGTAATTGGGCCAGGAAGCCTGCTGGAAGAGGTTCCAGTCGCAGGGAGCGACGGAATACCCGCGGGACTCGTCTTCAAGGCCGTAGCCTTTCAGACGGTTATACGCTTTGACGTAGACGCACTTTCGTTCCCCGGGATATACCTCGCACCAGCCGTCGCGGCTGCCGCCGCAGGCGCCGTTGCGCTGGTGTTTCGGACATTTCGACATCGGGCAGGAAAAGGCCAGCTGGGTCAGGGCGCAGTCGCCGCAGTCCTTGCAGTCGTAAAGCATGACCTTCGCCATGTGTTCACAGAAGTGATAGGGCCGCATCCAGACGGTGCCGTCGATCAGTTTATAAAATCCGCGCATAAAATTGAAAAGATTCCGTCCCGGCGTCATCATCAGCCAGTGGGTAAAGTGGGAGAGATGATAGACGAACCCCACTTTCATTTCGAGGCTGTCCTTGTCGATTTCCGTCGGTTCCTCCGAATTCAGGCCGGTCTTTTCGTCTCTTTGGAAATAGTAAAACCCGTTTTTCATCGGGAAATCGAATTCATCGACATAGGACTGCCATTGATCGACATATTTTTCACCTTCGTCGAGGATGAAGTCCATTTGTTCCGGTTTCAGGCCGTGCCCGCCGATGTGAGCGCCGGCGAAGCCCATGCCCTTCATGATGCCGTACATCTTCGCCGCCCGGATCAGCCGGGCTTCCAGCCCTTTATCGGCGCTTTCCTTTTCCTTTGCCAGCACTTCCACGAGCTCGTCGGTGACGACGCAGCCGGGGATGCCGTTTTTGTTCATCAGTTTCGCCGTCCCGTAGGGCAGCAGGTAGATGTTCCCCACCAAGGGCACCCGGAGGTCGTTCTTTTTCATAAAGAGCAGCACCTCGTGGAATTTGCGCATATCATACCCCAGCTGGGTGATGATGAATTTCGCACCGCCGTCTCGGATCTTCTTCACCAATTTGTTGTACTGGGCCATCTGCTCCGATTCCTGGCTTTTAAAGGGAGAGACGGCGCAGCCGTAGAAGAAATCCGTCGGCTGATTTTTGATGGTCCGGGGCCCGAACTCATATTCCAGCCCCTGATTCATCTCGCCCAGCAGCTTGCAGCAGTGGATGGGATCGATGTCAAAAACGGGCTTGGCGCGGCCGCCGTAGGCGTTGTTGACGTAGTCGCCGGTCATCACCAGCAGGTTGTGGATGTTGCTCCGTTCCATGGCGTAGAGCTGGCTTTCCATCTGCGTGCGGTTCTTGTCTTTGCAGGTGAAGTGTACCAGCGGATCGATCCCGATTTCCAAAATCTCCTTGCCCAGGTTCTCCGCGAGAATCGCCGGGTTGCCGCCGGGGCAGTCGGTGATGGTGATGGCGTGGACGCGGGGATCTTTCGCCGCGTATTTCGCCGTTTCGATCGCTTCTTCCTGGGCTTTCTCTCTGGCGCCGCGGCCCGGAACGATCTCCCAGGTAACGGAGAAGGTTCCGGGATCTAAGAGAGATTCTTTAAATCTGTTTGTCATGAAAAATCAACTCCTTTGTGAGGCGGTCTCCGGGAAGCCGGCGCGGCCGCACCCGGCCTCGTTTCGGTCCGTGACCCGGCAAGCGCCGGACGCGGCGAAAAACCGACGGCATTTCCCCGCGCGGACGGCGTTTTTGCCGTTGTTCAGCCTTTTCGGGCCGCCTGTTTTTCCGCGGCGATGATGACATGCTTCGCCAAAACGGAAGTCGTTACGCTGCCGACACCGCCGGGAACGGGGGTAATGGCGTCGACGACGCCGTCGGCGTAGGCGAAATCGACGTCGCCGACGATTTTCGCGGGGTCGTTGGGATCGGCGTTGATGCCGACATCGATCACGATCTGACCGGGCGCCAGATGCTGCTCACCGACGAGACCGGCCTTCCCCGCGGCGGAAATGACGATTTCCGCGTTCTTGCAGGGGGTCGAAACGTCCTTCGTGAAGATGTGGCACACCGTCACCGTGGCGAACCGCGTCAGCAGCAAAACGGAGAGCGGCTTGCCGACGACGGCGCCCCAGCCCACCAGCGCGACACGGGCGCTTTTTACCTCGATGTTGTAATAATCGAGGATTTCCATAACCGCTTGGGCGGTGCAGGGCGGGAAACCGTCGCTGCTGCCGTCGTAGACGAGACCGCTGTTGATCGTCGTCATGGCGTCGACGTCCTTTTCCGCGATCAGCGTGTTGCAGATCTTTTCGGCGTCAAGATGCTCCGGCAGCGGCCGGAACAGCAGCACGCCGTGGACATTGGCGTCTTCGTTCAGATCTTTGATCGCGGTGATCAGCGTGGTTTCCGCCACGTTCTGATCAAAATAGAGATTGCGGACGGAGATCCCCAGCGAGGCCATTTTTTTCATCGCGCCCCGCTCATAGGCGATATCGCTTTCCTTTTCGCCGACGCGGATGATGGCCAGCGTCGGGCGAATGTCGTTCCTTTTCAGCTCTTCCGCGCGCCGGGCCAGCTCTTTCTGCATCGCCTGGGCGACTTCTTTCCCCGATAATCTTTTTGCCATGTTTTTGCCTCCTCAGGATGGTTTCAGTTGCTTCAGTACGGAAGCGTAGATCATATCGGCCTTTTCGGCATAAGTTTCGGCCCGGGCGGCGGTTTCCGCGTTCATCTCTTCGGCGACCGCGCGGTTCTTCATCAGCCGCGTGTTGACGTAAACGTTCAGCGCCGCGCTGAGCAGCGCCGCCTTGCAGCAGAGCGCTCCGACGCCGACGTCGCTGACGAGCAGCGGATTTCCCTTTTTCAGGAATTCTTCCAGATAATCCACGGCCAGGCAGCATTCTTCCATGATCTCCAGCGGGACTTTACAGGCGTCCAGCGTCGTCTGTTCCAGCACCCTTTCTTTTTCCCGCCGCTCCGCGACGGTGGTCTCCTTCATGGCGTAGGCCTTGGAGAGCGGTTCGAACAGGAGCGCGTCTTCATCCATGAGGTCGAGGAGCCGCTTTTGCACCGCGTCGCATTTCAGCTGCAGATCGGCGATATCCTCTTCCACGGCGGCGAATTTTTTCTTCCCTTTGGTGAAGCTCCCCACCATGTTGCCAAGGGCGGTGCCGATGGCGCCGACAAAAGCCGCCGCGCCGCCGCCGCCGGGAACCGGCAGCTTTGCCGCCAGTTCCTCAATGACCTGTTGCGATTTTTTATCCGCGAATCGCATGCCCGTTCCTCCCTTCGTTAAAACAGACCGTGCACCTTGCCGGTTTCGGTGTCCACGTCCACGTTCATATAAGCCGGGCGGGAGCTCGTTCCGGGCATCAGGGAAATCGCGCCGGCCATCGGGCAGAGGAACCGCGCGCCGCCGTAGATCAGGACGTCGCGGATCGGCAGTTTCCAGCCGGTGGGCGCGCCTTTGATCGTCGGATCGTGGGTCAGGCTCAGGTGGGTCTTCACCATCATCGTGGCGAAATCGTTGTATTTGGGATCGGCCTCAAAGCGCTTCGCCTTTTCTTCCGCCAGTTCCGACCATTCCACGCCGTCGGCGCCGTAGACTTCTCTGGCGATGCGGTCCACGCGCTGGCGCAGGGGCAGGTCGAGTTCGTAGAGATATTTCAGGTCGACCGGATCGTTGCAGGCGTCGATGACGGCGTCGGCCAGTTCCAGGGCGCCTTCGCCGCCGTACTGCCAATGGGACGATTTCGCGCAGCGGACGCCGATTTCATCACAGGCGTGACGAATGAGATTGATCTCAGCGTCGGTGTCGGTATAGAAGCTGTTGATGCAGACGACGGGGTTGATCCCGGATTTTTTGATGGTGCGGATGTGGTGCATCAGGTTGCACAGCCCTTTTTCCAGCAGACCGAGGTTTTCTTTGGTGTACTCGTCGGGGAGGGGGTGGCCCGGCGTCACGGTGGGGCCGCCGCCGTGCATCTTCAGCGCCCGGACGGTGCAGACGAGAACGGAAACATTGGGTTTCAGCCCGGAAATACGGGATTTCACGTTCCAGAATTTTTCAAAACCGATGTCGGCGGCAAAACCGCTCTCCGTGACGTGGTAATCGAAGAGTTTCAGGGAGAGGCGGTCGCCGATGATGGAAGACTGGCCGATGGCGATGTTGGCGAAAGGGCCGGCGTGAACGAGACAGGGCTGATGCTCCACACTGTAGCAGAGGGTGGGGTTGATCGTATTGCGCATCCAGGCCGTCATCGCGCCGTCCACCTGCAGGTCGGCGGTGGTGACCGGTTTGCCGTTGCGGTCGTAGGCAACGACGATTTCGCTGATGCGCTGACGGAGGTCTTTCAAATCCCGGGCCACGGCGAGGATGGCCATGAGCTCGGAGCTGACAGAAATACCGAAGCGGCTCCTCATCCGGTAGCCGTCCTTATCGCCGCCGAGGCCGATCTCGATATTGCGCAGGCATTGAGCGGCAAAGTCAATGATCCAGCCCATTTCGACCCGTTCCGGGTCGATGTTCAGCCGCTCCAGACCCCGCTCTTTCAGCTGCTCGTCATTGTAGTTCCGCTCATGCTGCATCCGGGCGTTCAGCGCCACCATCGCCAGGTTGTGGGCGTTGGTGATATCGTTGATGTCGCCGGTCAGCCCGAGGGAAAATTCCGTCATCGGGATCAGCAGGGCGTTGCCGCCGCCGGCGGCGGTGCCTTTGATGTTCATCGTCGGGCCGCCGGAGGGCTGCCGCAGACAGCCGCCGACGTTGACGCCGCGTTTGCCCAGCCCTTCGATGAGCCCCAGCGACGTCGTGGATTTCCCTTCGCCCAGCGGCGTCGGGGTGATGGCGGTGACTTCGATGAATTTTCCGTCGGGACGGTCGCCGAGACGATTCATGATTTTTTGGAAATTCAGTTTCGGCGTTCTTCCGTAGGGAATGATCTCATCGGGCTCCAGCCCCATCTTCTCGCGGAATGCTTCTACAGAGGGCAGTCTCTTCTCAGCGTCTTCGGCGATCTGCCAGTCTTTCATTACAGTGGGATCTAACATGTTTTTGCCTCTCTTTCCTGCTGTCTTCCAGCATTTTGATTCGCAACTTATAAAAAAATGACGTGCCGAACCCCTTTGGGGTTTCGGCCCTTTTTTCCATTTTAAAAGTACGCCAACGGAAAGTCTAACAGCGAAAAGAAATATCATAATTGAAGAAAAGAATCATTCCAAAACGAATCCCCGCGAAAAAAGCGCAAAAAAAAAGCCGGCGTTTCCTTCCCTTGAGAAACACCGGTACAGCGATTCTTTTTTCTATTTATTTATATAAGGAACCGCTTATACGTTCAGCTTACCTTCTTTTTCAAATTCCTCAAACAGCTTTAAAAAGACCTGCAGCGACGGGTTGGGATTGTCCGACAGATAGGCCACGGCATAGAAGATATTGAGCTCCGATTCCGTGTTGATGTCGATAAAACGCAGGTGCTCATGTTCGCAGTGACGTCCGTTGGGCGACAGCAGCGCCGCGCCGAGGCCCACTTCCACCATCATCAGCAGTGAATCCATGTCGGTGGGAACGTCCAGAATGTTCGGGCGGAACCCCATTTCCAGACAGACCGATTCCACCTCCTGCCTTACCTGGGGATACATTTTTTCGTTCAGCACGATAAAACGCTCGTTGGCGAAGGCCTGGGGATCCACGATCTCCTCGGCGGCAAGGGGATGTTCCTCGTTCACGACGAGACACAGGCGATGGGAAGCGTATTTCTTTATGACGATATTCGGGGTGTCTTTTACTTCGCAGGGATAACTGACGATGACGTCAAGGTCGCCCTCGCGAAGACCGTTGTACAGTTCGACCAGGTTGTTCCGGCAGGGAACGATCTCCACCCGGGGATTTCTGTTATGGAAGATCCGCAGAAGATCCGGCAGGAACCGCTTTTCGGCGTAGGATAGAAAACCGACGCGGAGCTGGCCCGTGTAATCCATTGAGGCGACGGAGCTCCAAAAAACGGCATGATCGAATTTCCTGAGCAGGTTCGTGGCTTCTTCCAAAAAGACCTTGCCGCCGGGGGTCAGTTCCACGCGGCGGTTATTCCGGTAAAACAACTTAAAACCGAGTTCTTCCTCCATTTTAGAAATATGCTGACTCATGGCGGTCTGCGAAATATAACATTCCTTGGCGGCACGGGTAAAGTTCATATGTTTCGCGACACTGACAAAATATTTCAAACAACGGATATCCATAGGTTGATCACCACTTTTCTCTATTGGATTCCAATTCGGTTTTCCCCTCAAATATGATTTCTTTTCCCAAACGCGGCAAACATCACGATTGGGATTTCCAATGATACCTCCTTCCCCCCGTCTTATATACTCATTATACCGTGGGGAAACTTTCAAAGTCTAACAGTTTTATCCAATCAAACCAGCTTAAAGGGTAATGTGAGTGAAAAAATTTCGACTTTCGCCCCCGTTTTTTCATAAAAAGGAGGAATGATTCCACAAAAAAACAGCGCCGGATACATATTTTACCAGCGCTTTCTTTTTTGCCGTCACAAAGCGAACATATTAAAAAAGTGACAAAAGTCGACAAAATATTGATACGTTTTTCCAATGCCGCCATAAAAAACCCCCATCATTCCGGTCAGCGGCGTATGTTAAACGTGACCGAAACGACGGGGATATTCAGCGTTAAACGGGCGGAACGCTTATTTTTTCGCCCGCAGATAGGTCAGATAATAGAACATCGCGACGAAGATACCGCCGCCGACGATGTTGCCGAGGGTCACGGGAATGAGGTTCCTCACGAAAAAGGCGGAAAGCGTCAGCGAAGCGACGCTGCCTTTCGCCGCCAGCAGACCGAGGGGGATGAAGAACATATTGGCGACGCTGTGCTCAAAACCGCAGAGCACAAAGGTAAAGATCGGGAAAAAACAGGCAAAGATCTTGCCGGCGATATCCTGGGCGCCGACGGACATCCACACCGCCACGCAGACCAGCCAGTTGCAGCCAACGCCCCGCAGAAACGCCGCGGCCCAGCTGTAGCCGACTTTCGTTTCCGCCACGGCGACAGCCTTCGTCCCAAAGGCCGTCAAAGCGCCGTCCTGGAACAGATAGCCGCCCCAATAGACAATGGCCGCCAGAACCAAAGCGCCGATGAAATTGGTAAAGAAAACGGCGGTCCAGTTCCGAACCAGCTCCAAAGCCCTGGTCCGACCGGCGAAAAAGGAAACGGCGACATACATATTGTTGCCGGTGAAAAGCTCCGCCCCGGCGATGACCACCATCATCAGACCGACGGCGAAAACCGCCGCTCCGGCCGCTTTGTTCAGACCCGACGCAGCCCAGTCACCGACCCAGCCGGCGCTGACGGTGAGACAGGCCAAAGCGGCAAAAGCGATGTACGCCCCGGCCAAAATCCCCGGCCAGAAAATGGCGGACACCGTCATTTTCCCCTTCTTTTCACCGATGGTCAGAGCCGTTTCGGCGATTTCTTTCGGCGGCAAAAAACTCACTGTGTTTCCCCTCTTTTCGAATCCCTTCCGTAACGATCGACATCGTAAACGAAAAGGAAAAATCTCTTTCCGTTTCTATTTCGACTTTTTATCGTCATATTCCTGCTTTATTCTTCTGTTCAGAAAAAAATTCTACAAGAGAGAAAAAGAATGGCGTTACCGCGGGGAGAACACCGCCATGGCCCGGGGCAGAATCCCGGTGAGGTGGCTGATGGCGATACCGTAGTTGGTCACCGGCACCGCGGCGTCCACGGCGCAGCCGACGCGGAACATCATTTCCCGCCGGTTCAGCGTACAGCCGCCGCAGTGGAGGACGAGACGGTAGGCCGAGAGATCCGGGGGAAATTCCACGCCGCTGGTAAAATCAAAGACGAGCTTTTTCCCCGAATGATGCTCCAGCCAGCGGGGAAGCTTCACCGTGCCGATATCCTCGCACTGACGGTGATGGGTACAGCCCTCGGCGATGAGGATCCGGTCGCCGTCTTCCAAATGATCCAGCGTTTTCGCGCCTTCCGCCAAGGTGAAGAGCTCCCCTTTATGGCGGGCGAAGAGGATGGAAAAGGACGTCAGCGCCACGGTCTCCGGCACAATGGCCGCGGCCTTTTCAAAGACCTGGCTGTCGGTGACCACGAGCCGCGGCGGCGACGCCATGGCGGCCAGCGTTTCCGCCAGGGTGTTGTCCTTCGTGACCACAGCCGTGGCGTCACTGTCGAGGATATCACGGATCGTCTGCTGCTGCGGCAGGATCAGCCGGCCCTTCGGCGCCGCCTTGTCCACGGGCACGACGAGGACGACGCTGTCCCCGGCGGAAATCAGATCGGAAATGATCGGGAACTCCGCCTTTTCCTCAACGGATTTGGCGGCGATGCGCTCTTTCAGCTCAAAAATATGGTACGAGGTGGCGGCGGAAACGTAGATCGTGTCCGCGTCGCTCTCCGCGGGAATTTCCCCAAGGAGATCCGCCTTGTTCATTACGATGAGATAGGGAATTTCCTTTTTTTTGATCCGCTCCAAAATGACGCGGTCTTCCCGGCTCATACCCCGGGCGGCGTCGACGACGAGAACGGCAATATCGGTTCGGTTCAGCTCCTGATAGGCTTTGGCCATCCGCAGCTCCCCCAAGTCACCGACATCGTCAAGGCCGGGGGTGTCAATGAGGAGCACCGGGCCGAGGGGCAAGAGCTCCATGGCTTTTTTCACCGGGTCCGTCGTCGTCCCCTTTGTCTCGGAAACGATGGCCAGATCCTGCCCGGTAACGGCGTTGATCAGACTGGATTTCCCGGCGTTGCGGCAGCCGAAAATGCCGATATGGACGCGGTCCCCGGAGGGGGTATCGTTTAAACTCATGCTTTCACGTCCTTAAAAACGAAAATCGCGGCCCTCGCCTCTGGCGATGAGTTCCAGATTCTTTTTCGTGATCTCTTTCGTCCGCTCTCTGGGGATCCGTTCCAGTTCCCTTTCGATCAGCGCTTCGCCCAGGGCTTTCGTCTCCGGCGCGGCGTAATCCGATAGGTATTCCTGCAGAGTCATCAGAGCGTTGGGGTGGCAGCAGTTCAGGATCTTGCCGCTCTTGCAGAGGGACATAAAGCGGTCGCCGGTGCGGCCTTCCCGATAGCAGGCCGTGCAGAAACTGGGGATGTATTCCATTTCCATCAGCCAGCGGATCACCTCGTCGAGACTGCGGGTGTCGCTGACATCGAACTGAGCGGAGTTCTCGTAGGCGGGTTCCGGTTCAGAGTAACCGCCGACGGAAGTACGGGAACCGCCGCTGATCTGAGAAATGCCGAGATGAAGGACGCGTTCGCGGCTCTTTTGGGATTCCCGGGTGGAAACGATCATGCCGGTATAGGGCACGGCGATGCGGATACAGGCGACGAGTTTTTCAAAGATATCGTCGGCCAGAGCGTTGGTAAAATCGGCCACGTCAATATCGTCGGCGGGGCAGAGCCGCGGCACGCTGATGGTGTGGGGGCCAACGCCGAAAACGGCTTCCAGATGCTCGGCGTGCATCAGCAGGCCGGCGAACTCGTAACGGTATTTGTCGAGGCCGAAGAGGACGCCGAGACCGACGTCGTCGATGCCGCCTTCCATGGCGCGGTCCATCGCCTCGGTGTGGTAGTCGTAGTCGTGTTTCGGCCCGGTGGGATGAAGTTCCAGATAGCTTTCCTTATGATACGTTTCCTGGAAAAGGATGTAGGTGCCGATTTCCGCGTTCCGCAGTTTCCGGTAGTTCTCGACCGTCGTGGCGGCGATGTTGACGTTGACCCGGCGGATCGCGCCGTTTTTATGCTTGATGCCGTAGATCGTGCCGATGCTTTCCAGGATATATTCAATGGGATTCATTTTGGGATCTTCGCCGGACTCGATGGCGAGGCGCTTATGCCCGATGTCCTGTAGAGCGATGACTTCCCGCTCGATATCGGCCTGGCTCAGCTTTTTCCTGGCGATAGTCTTGTTTTTGCGGTGATAGGGGCAGTAGGTGCAGCCGTTGATGCAGTAATTGGACAGATAGAGCGGCGCGAAGAGGACGATGCGGTTCCCGTAAAAGTCTTTTTTGATCTGTTCCGCCAGGGCGTACATCTCCCTGTTTTTTTCCTCGATCTCGCAGTCCAGGAGCACCGCCGCTTCCCGGTGGCTGAGCCCTTTCCGTTCCCGGGCCTTTTCCAAAATGGCGTCGATCAGCTCGGCGTTGTTTTTGTTCTTTTCGGCATACGCCAGCGTTTCCAAAATTTCCTCGTGATTGATGAATTCTTCCGCTTTTTTCGACGCGGGGTTGTACATTCGATCATCTCCCTTTTCATCGTCCCGGTTTTGCCGCCGAAACATTTTTTATGGTTTCAATGGTTTGAAATCTGATACTCTTTCGGCTCAGGAAGAACCGGCGGATTTCGCGTAGACAGCCTTGGCGCTGACCCCCGGCAGCATGCCGATTTTTCCCGAAACGGCGCTGATCTCGTTTTGAGGCGCGTCCAGAACGACGCTGATAATGGAAATCCCCTTATCTGCGTAGGGCAGTCCCATCCGGCCGATGACATATTGGCGATAATCGTGCAGAATCTTATTGATGCTCTCCGCCGAGGAAACGTCTTCCACGACGATCCCCAGTAAAACGGTGCGCGTTTCCGCAGACATACGAAGCTCCTTTCTGAAAAACAAAAAACCTCCGCGCGAAGACGCGAAGGCCGCCGGCGGGAATCCTCCCGCGGCAGTGTCATCTGACGCCTTCTCACTCAGGACGAACCTTTATGATCAGTGCTTTCTCTTACTATACCACATGGGTGATAAAACAGCAAGCACGATTTCGTGACGAAAACAAGTCCGAACCGAGGACGGAAGGGAGCGTTTTGCCGTAAAAAACTTGACGGGGCGACCGCCTAAATTTCGCGAATATCTTGCAAAAAAACCGAAAAACCTGTATGATATAGGTAGTTTGTTAAAGAAAGCGGAGATGCTGTTTTGAAAAAGCATACGAAGAAAAAAATCCCTTCTCTCCGTGTCGGCGTGATACCGTCCGTCCTTCTGATCTGTCTTGTCTCCATTGCCGTTTTCATCGGGATGATCTTTCTGGCTCCCTCGGATTATACGGACTTTTATCTTGACAGCTGCGCGGATCAACCTTTGCTGATCTTTCTGAACCTGGCGCCGATCCTGCTGGTCGCCTTCTTCTTATACGGTCTCACGGCCCGGGCGCCGTTCTCCGCCGCCGTTACGGCAGCGCTGTTCCTGACAGCGGGTGCCGTCAACCACTACAAGATCCTGTTCAGAAGCGACCCTTTCATCTTCGCCGACCTGACGCTGTACAAAGAAGCCGCCAGCATCCTCAAAACCTTTGATTCTTCCCTGTTCACGGCGGTGATCTGCGGCGCCGTCATCGTCGTCATCCTCCTCGTCCTGCTGGCCGTCTTTTTCCGCGGCAACGGGCTGAAGTGGCAGGCGCGGGTGTTTTTGCCGCTGATGTGCCTGTTCTGTGCCGTGATGCTGTATTTCAACCTCTACACCAGCTCCGAAGTGTTCAACCGCTTCCCCGTTCCCGGCAACGTCTACAATCAGGCGGAGCTTTACTCCTCCCGCGGCTGGACCTACACATTTATATATGATATCCATAACCAATTCGAGAAAGAGCCGGCAAACTACGTCAGAACATCCTATCGGGAAAGGGAATCGGCGGCGGCCGCGGCCGATCAATTCAGTGAAACGCCGAAACCCCACATCATCATGATCATGTCCGAGGCCTTTTCCGATTTGAGCGAAAACGAAAACTTCTCTTTTGCCGGATACCGCGATCCGCTGAAAAACTACAAAAAAATCGCCGACGAAGCCGTCGTCAGCGGTCATGTCGCCGTCAATACCATGGGCGGCGGCACCGCCAGAACGGAATACGAGGTGCTCACCGGCATCAGCCTCCAGTCGTTCTCTTTCAGCGCAAACCCTTATACGATGATCCGAAAAGACTTCCCGAATCTCACCTCGCATTTAAAGACCATCGGTTACGATACCATCGCCATCCATCCCGGTTACGGCTGGTTCTATAACCGTCAGAACGTCTACCGCTATTTCGGATTTGACAGCTTCTATGATATTGAGAACGGATTTGAGGACGAAGACGACTTCCAGGGCGGCTATATTTCGGAAACGGCCACATATGATAAAATAGAAGAAATCGCCGAGCCGTACCTCAGCGGTGAGGCGGAGGATCCCGCGTTCATCTTCTGCGTCACGATCCAGAACCACGGCGGCTACGCCATGAAATACGGCCCCCTCGAACCGAATTTCCAAACGGATCTTGACCTTACGGAAAACCAGAAGAATCTGCTTACCAACTACTTCCGGGGCGTCATTGACGCCGATGAGGAATTGGGGGATTTCATCGACTCCCTGCGGAAAACAGAGGAACCTGTCGTGGTTGTCTATTGGGGAGACCACTATCCCTCACTGGAAGATACCTATGAGCGGACAGGCTACGGCTACCAATTTACGGGCGACGCGACGGACGCTCCGAACGGTTATTTTACACCGTTCTTCATTTGGCAGAACGACGCCGCCGCTGAAATGACTTCCTGCGAGGACAACGCCGAAGCCCATGATCTCTCCGACGACTCCGTTTTCAACGCCGCGTATTTAGGGAGCACGATGCTGCAGCTCCTTGAAGCGGAGGAACTTTCTCCCTTCATGACTTTCGCGAACGAACTTCGGAACCAGGTGCCTGTCATTGGGTGGTACGGATTCGGTTCCTTCGACGGAACCATTACCGAAACACTGCCCGAGACCGAAAATGAAATGATGGAAACATATAAAAAGTGGTCCTACTATCAGATGTTTGACCGTTAGCGACAAAAAATCGGGAGAATACAAAGTGAAACAGAAATTAACCTTAATCATTGTTCTTTTTTCAATAGGCTGTCTTGCCGCGGTCCTTCTTTTTTCTGCCAATCACTTTACTCCCGTGAACACGGCACCGGAAATCTGTACCGACGCGGCGGATACGTTTCGTTTCACCGACATGGGAAACGGGAAAAAACATTTTGAAAACGATGTCGACGGGTACTTTTTGGACGTGCCCGCGGATTACTCCGTTCACATGGGACACGCGGATGTCTTTGCCCTTTTAAAAAATGACACGACGCGGATCGAAATCTACCGGGAACCCACGGCGAATCAGGAGGAACGGGATATCTACATCGGCTATTCCAATCGTTTTTTGGAAAACACCGCGGATTACACCGCGGAGCAGCAGACGACAGAGCAATTCGGCGATAATTACGCTTTTGTCACCGCCTGGAAGCGGGAAAAAATCACCGCCCGGGAAAAGGATTACAATTTCTTCGTTTCCCTTGACATGTTCATGGAGGGGAACATCTTTTCCCTCTTTATCAAATCGACCGAACCCATCGACAAAGAAGAATACGCCGCCATCGCGGCGAGTTTCGGCGTCATGGCGATTACAAAAGAGTATACCCCGCCGCAGACCGCCGCCGCGGACATCGCCGCCCGGCAGTGGAACAAAGAGACGGAAGAGTTCTATCGGCGCTGTTTCGCTGAAAATACCGACCTGATCTGGGGCTTGTTCGATCAGGAATTCTGCGATTTTCATTTTGATCAGTATCAGGAGATCGAAAAACGATTGGATTATGATTTCCCCGTCATGATCTGGTATAACAACATCGCTCCCGAGCCGAATTTCACTTACTGGCATAACCTTCTGAACGAATCCTACAAACGCGGCAAAGTATTGGAGCTCACGCTCCAGACAACCGACGCGGAAACAGGCAGCGGGAACATGATCTATCGTGTCCTGAACGGCGAATATGACAATTATCTGGATCACTACGCTCAGACCATCGCCGATTTCGGCCATCCCGTTCTCTTCCGTCTGGCCAACGAGATGAACGGTGACTGGTGCGCTTATTCCGGATTTCAAACGGGCAAAGATACCCTGGTCTACCGCGAATTTTATCGCTACGTATACGAAAAATTCGAGAAAGCCGGCGCGAACAAAAATGTCATTTGGGTCTGGAATCCCAACGGCAGATCGATGCCGCCTTTCAGCTGGAACGACGCTTTTATGTACTATCCCGGCGATCCATACGTCGATATCGTCGGCATGACGGCCTACAACACCGGCACTTATTACGCGGAGATCGGAGAACGCTGGGAAACGTTCCATCAGCTCTACGCCGATCTTTATCAGCAGTACAGCCAACGTTTCGGGCAGCCTTTGATGATTACCGAATTCGCCTCGGCCAGCGCCGGAGGGGATAAGGCGCACTGGATTTCAAATATGTTCCAGCAGATCCGGTTCTTCCCCAGAATCAAAATGGCTGTTTGGTGGAGCTATTGCGATTACGATACCGACGGAACCATTGCCCGGTCTTATTTCATCAACGAATCGGAAGAGGTGCTCGACGCTTTTTACAAAGGGCTGCACCATAAACAGACCCGTTTTTTTGAATAAGAAGCGGGGCCTGCCGCGGCAGGCTGAAGATATTTGAGACATTCAAAAAACGCGCGCCAAAAAACGCGCCGCAAAAAGAACGCGCTCCCATTTGCTTCATGGGAGCGCGTTCTTTCTGTTGACTATTTCGTTGTTCAGTGCGGGGCTTATTCCCCAACTTCCTCATCGTTGAAGAAAGCGATGCAGTCTTTGGCCATCTGTTCGGGGATTTCCCACTGGAGGTTGTGACCGTTGCCTTCATAGGCAATGAATTTCGCGAAGGGAACATATCCTTTCAGCTCGTTCTGGAAATCCTCATTAAAGAAACCATCTACAGAACCCCAAAGGATCAGCGTCGGAATGGAGTCATCCAAATAGGGATAAAGCGGAACCATATTGGACATAGCTTCGCCCCCGGCGATGCATTCCCATACGTCACCGGTAAGTACCTGAGATTCTTCCATTTCATACTTGAGGAATTCCTCGTCGACAGGATTGGGGTTTTCGTACCATCCCGCCATGAATTCGTCATCAGGGGTTCCGTCAGCGCCAAGGCTGATGCCGTATTCGTAAAAATCCGTTCCGAGCGAGGTAACGGTAACCGGAGCGGTGGATTCCCAGATAACATGATCGCATTTTTCCGGATAGAGCAGCTCAAAAGCCTGCGCCGTCATGCTGCCGAGGGAATGTCCGATGATATCGGCTTTTTCGATGCCTTTGGCGTCCATAAAAGCGGCGACATCTTCAGCAAAGTCATCAATGGTGTAAAAGGTGTCGACCGGTTTATCCGTTTCGCCGTGGCCTCTGAGGTCGATCATATAGACATGATAACCGGCTTCGGTGAAATAGGGGGCGATCAGCGACCAGGCGCGGCTGTTGTCGGTCATGCCGTGGATCAGCACGAGGGGATCACCGTCTTCGGTCCCCATTTCCACATAGGCCATGGTGATGCCGGTGGGCAGCTCAATTTTCTGACGATAGCTGTCCCAATCGGCCTGGGCGATTTCCATCTGCAGTTCCGGTGCTTCGCCTTCGGCGGCGGTGTCGGCGCTGCCGTCATCGGTGGCCGCTTCCTGACTGCCGCAGGCGGCAAACGCGAAAACAAGCGACAGCGCCAGCAAAACCACGAGCAACGATTGACTGAGTTTCTTCATCTGTACTCTCCTCCTTGAAGAATAAAATATCTGATAGGAAAAGTATAAACCTTCAAGGTACCTTGAAGGTCAAGAGAAAAAACAAATATTTATTCTTCAATGGGGAGATAAACCTCCATCAGCCACTGATCCTCATTCAAAACGCTCCAGCAGTCAATGACGGAGCGTTCTATGAGATCGCCGCGAAGACAAAAGTTGTGCGCCGCCGCCCAGTCTTTCATTTCCGCCACCGTCTTGTCGATGGTGGCGAAGGAGCCGCGGTGGTAGCGGGAAACGACGGAAAAGCCGCCGAAGGGAAAGGTCTCCGAATTCTCTTCCTGAGAACCGATCAAAGGCCGCACCGTCTGAAGGTCGTTCCGATTGCCTTCGGGATAATGGAGATACAGCGCGCCGTACGTGTACAGACCGGTATTCTTCTCCAGAATTTTTTCCGGGATCATCGTGTTGATCAGCAGATTCTCATAGCGGACGCCTTTAAAATCCGGCGGCGGCAGAGACACCGCCACGATCTCCGGCAGGTATTTCAGGGTGATGGGGTATTGTTCCATCCCCATCGCGCCGCGCCATTCGTGGATCAGGTCGATCCAAACGTCAATGGTACGGCGGCGGTACTTCGCCAGCTTCATTTCCTCACCAATGGCGGCGGATTTTCCCGCGAAAACTTCCTCCAAATAATCGAGATCATTCCGAAGCAGCGCCTCCCGCGCTTCTTTCAGGGAAAAGCCCAGATCCTTCAGAAAAAACAGAATCGGCAGTTCCAGCAAAACCTCCCGCCCGTAATAGCGATAGCCGTTTTCCTCATCCACTTTGGCCGGCTTGATGACACCGATCTCATCGTAATAGCGCAGCTTTGAGGCGCTGACGCGGCAGATGCGGCAGACTTCTCCGATGCTGTATAAATCCTCTTTCATTTGCATCTCCTCCATTTCCCATTATACGCCAAAAAAGAACGAAAGAAAAGGGTTTTCCTTCAAAGCCGCGTCAATCATCGCGGCGGAGGAGCAGAAAAATAAAATCCCCTTCGTCCGCGCGACGAAGGGTGAATCGAAAGGAAGGAACCCTCTATAGAGGGATTGCCAGGTTGGCAACACAAAGTAGGGTTCAGAGGATAAGATCAAAGTAAAAAACAACGCACAAAACGCTCATGGTTTTGTGCGGTATTTTCAAAACGTTCGCAAAACAGTGCAGACATCAAAGCAAGTATCCTGACTCAGCTTCATCACGTTCTTCTGCCTTCTCAGTTTCCCAATGACATCATAGAAAAACGCTCCGCATTACAGTGGCCGTTTCCGTCGGGGACTCACACCCCGTTCCATAACTTTGATCTTATTCAATTTGGCAACTAGCCCTATAAAGAATATATCACACCGCCCCCTGTTTGTCAACTGTTTTTTTCGGGAAATTTGGTTCGCGCCGGAGCGCCCTGCTCAGCGTTTTTTTAACTCCGTTCCCGAGTAATAGTGGCTCAAAATCTCCCGAAAATCCTTCCCCTCTTTGGCCATGCCGTTGGCGCCGTATTGACAAAGGCCGACGCCGTGGCCGAAGCCGAAAGTCGTCACGCGCAGCGTCTCGCCGTCGAGCTCCCAGGAGAACCGGGTGGAATTGAGGGCCAGCGCCGCGCGGAAATCGGCGGCGGAAAGGGAAACGCCGCCGCAGGAGACCGCCGCGGCGCGGCCGCTTTCCGTCTCGCCGCTGACGACGGGCAGGACCTCCGCGTTCCCTTCCGCTCCGGCGGAGACCGAAGCGGAGGCGGTCCCAAACACCTTTATCACCTCGGCGAGGGGAATCTCCACTGTCTCCCGGTAGCGGGGCGCGTCACGGTCCCAGTCACAGGAGACCCCGCGAAGGTACGGAATATCCTCCCCCCAGACCTCTTTCGCCGAAGCCGTTTCGCCGCCGCAGGTGGAGTGGTAGTACGTCCGCGCCAACTCCCCCCGATAGGTCAGCACCATGCCTTCGGTGGCCGAAACGGCGTCCGTGATACGGCGGTATTTTTCCTCAAAAGCCGCGCCCCATGACGCGGCGAGATCTTCGCTGTCCTCAAAGGCCTGACAGTGCCCCGGATCGTCACAAAGGACTCCCTCTTCCCCGCTGTCGGAAGAAAGCTTTGCCAGCGCGTAGGTCCGGGCGATGACCGCCTGGGCTTTCAGGGCCTCCGGCTCAAAGGAAGCGGGCATCTCCGCCGCAACGACGCCGACGACGTATTCTTCCAGGGGCAGCCGTTCTTCCCGCCCGGTCTCACAGCGGCGCAGTGTCACGGTATCCATCTGTTCCGCGCCGCCGTCAAACACCGCGCCGCCAAACGCGGCGCCGGCACCGTTTTCTTCCCGCTCCCCAAAGGACAGACCGAGCCACAGAACCGCCAGCGCAAGGCAAAGAAAGAACCAACGCCCCGGAACAGGCCGCCGTTTTTTCAGCCGATATCCCATCATCACCGCCTCCGTTTCACTCTATGGCGAAAAAAGGAGAAAAATACTCCGAAAAAAGCCGGATCCCGCGGCGCCTTCTCAAAAATCGGAGAAGACGACGGGAGACCCGATGTAAATATACGTGGCGTTTTCCCTTTCATTTTCGGAGAGCGCCACCTGGAGATTGACGGTGTGATCGCCCGATGTGACACCGCCGACGATACGGCGGCTCCGTCCGCTGTAACTCAGATAACTGCCGTCGCTGACACGCTCTGTCACCTCGCCGTCAACGGCGGCGAAAACGGCTTTGGCGACGGCACGTTTTTCTTTCTTGGAGCGGATCCCCTCATATTTCCCTTCAATCAGCAGCGAAGGCTCATAACGCCCCTTCGCGGCGGCAAAGATTGAGGCGGCATAGTCATTCAGGATCGCCGCCGTACCTTTTCCGCCGGGAAGGCTCGTCTCGACGATGAGATACGTCCCCGCTTCCGTTTCGGCGGCGGCAAGGCTCTGCAGCGTCAGATTAAGCTCCGCGCCGTTCTCCGCCGTACCGCGGACCGCGACGGAATTGAACCCCTTGTCGTCATAGGGTTCGCAGAACAGGGCGCTGTCATCACCGAGGACCTCTTTGACCCGCTGATAGATTTCCGCCAGTGACGCGGCGTCATGATACGCCCCGTCCAGCCGCGCCCAGCCGCGGAGCGTCACCGACGTCATCCCGGCGCCGCTTTCCGCGAAGGCCGTTTCCAGCGACTGATCCAGCGAGGCGGACACCGCGGCGCCGGAGGGGAAAAGGCCAACGGCGAACAGCCGAAGACCGAGCCAAAGCAAAAAAATCGCCGCGAAGAATAGAACCGGGGCGATATATCGTTTCCGTGCTCCCATAAGAACCTCCCAAAACATTCAGAAAGCACTGAATCAGCCAGTGCTCCCTTAGTTTTCCTCCGCGGGAGAAAAACTATACAAAAGACGCCGCTTCTTTGAAAAAGAAATCTTGACAAAGACAGCGGCGGGCGCTATAATTGTAAACCATAATCATAAATTAAGTTTACAATCGGAGGTTCCCATGGTCATCATTTTATGGATCTATTTGGGCGCGCTGCTGGCCTACGGCATCTATTGGGGCAGGAAAGGCCGGGACTACGTGTCTTTCGTCATCGGCGGCCGGCGCCAGTCCGGCGTCATCACCTTCCTTTCGCTGATGGCGACGATGATCGGCGGTTCCGCTACCTTCGGCATTGCCGCCACCGGCTATACTTTGGGATTCCCCGTTTTCTGGTGGCTCGGCGTCGGCGTCATCGGCCTCTTTTTGCAGTCGTTTTTCGTTTCGGCGAGCGTGCGGGAACTGGGAGCACGCACGCTGGCGGAAGTCGGCGGCAAGACCGTCGGGGAGCACGCCGCTCGGCTCATCAGCGTCATCATCGCCGTTTCCTGGATCGGCATTATCGCCGGGCAGTTCGTCGCCCTCGCCCAGATCTTTTCGTTCATCACCGGATCCGTCCACAACGTCCCGCTGATCATCGCCGCCGCGGCGACGGTGGTGCTGTTCACCGCCGCCGGCGGGCAGATTTCCGTGATGCGCACCGATTCCGTCTATTTCTTTTTCATCCTCTTCGGTGTCGCCGCCGCCTTTTTCTGCCTCTTTTTCGGCGGTGACACCGGCAAGCCCTTTATCCTGTCGGAGCAGGTTCAATGGTTCAATGACGGCTTCGGCGGGAAGGATCTCCTTTCCCTCCTCTTCGTTGTCGGCGGCGCGTATTTCATCGGCCCCGACGTCCTCTCCCGGAGCATGGCGGCAAAGGACGGCAAAACGGCGAAAAGGGCTTCCCTTTCCGCCGCGTTCATTCTGCTGTTTTTCAATCTGCTGATCGTCGCCGTCATCCTCTGGACAAAGCTCAACGTCGCCGATCTCAAAGGGCTGAATCCCCTGATCTATCTGATGAAATATCCGCTGCCGCGGCCCGTCGCCCTGCTCCTGGCTTTGGGGCTGATCTCGGCGCTGCTTTCCTCGGCGTCCACCTGCCTGATCACAGCGGCGGCGACCATCCAAAACGACATCCTGCGCCGCGAGAACATCATCGGGATCCGCCTCTTAACCGTTCTGATCGGCGGTTTCGCGATGTTCATCGGGCTGAAAAACAGCGACATCATCACCATTCTCACCGGCGCCTACTCCATCTACGCGCCGGGGCTCGTCTTTCCCCTTTTCCTCGCTATCCGAATCGGGAACAGGCGGCGGATCAAAGAACCGGTCTGGCTCGCCGCCGTCGCCGTCGGCGGCACCTGCGGCATCCTGGACAAATTCATTTCCGTCCCCTTCCTGCCCCT
The DNA here is from genome assembly GCA_902796855.1 of uncultured Bacillota bacterium. Classification (GTDB taxonomy): domain Bacteria; phylum Bacillota; class Dehalobacteriia; order UBA7702; family UBA7702; genus UBA7702. The sequence continues at coordinate 20,539 of CADBQN010000049.1, forward strand.
CATCGGCATGGCCCTTTCGCTGCTCATCGCCGCGCTGTCGGTGAACCGGAGCACCGACGGAATCCGCGGAACGGACGGAAAAACAAAATAAAGACCGGAACGGCGGGAAAACAGACCGATGAGGCCCCGGCAAGGGCCGCATCGGTTTTCCGCCGTTCCGGCGCGATGTTCTTTTTTTACATTTTATTCCAACAAAGTCTCAGTTCCAGCGTCGTACCCTGTCGGAGCACCATTGTCAAAGCGGGAGCACCGTTGGTTCCCTGCGACAGGAGGAAGGTGCCGGATTCCCCTTCGCTTTCCTCAGTCTTTGGCGGGAATTCCCAAATCACTTTTCCGTTTTCCTCCCGCCAAATTCCTTCGCCGCTCTTTCCCGCGGCGTTCATCGTAAAAGTGTAATCGTCCCGAATTTCCAAAGCGCTTTCGGCGCTGAAGGCGGAACCGAGAAGTTCCATGGCGGCTTCCCCGTTCGCCGCGGTCGTAGCGGCGAGATCCGGCGTCCAGACACCGACCAAGGCGTTGCTGCCCATCGCCGCGGTCTCCGCCTCGGCAGCGGCGGCGGCAGCGGCGGCAAAAGCTTTTCGCGTTTCCTTGACTTCAAGCTCTGTATAAAAGAAGGTATCGTCGGCCCAGGTGAGGACAGAAGAACGTACAGCGGCGGCAGCATCCGCTGCGGCGGCGTTCTCCTGCGGTGTACCGGCGCGTGTCGGCATGGACAAGATCGAAATGGTGCAAAAAACAAGGAAGAAGAGACAGAGAAGCGGATATCGTTTTTTCATGTGACGTACCATACCTCCTTTTCATCTGGCATATAATGAGACTATAACACAGCTCGGTGTCTTTTTCAAGACGAAAAAAGCATCATATCAGAAAAACCGGCCTCTAAGGAGGCCGGTTTTTCTTTACAGCATCCGAAAGGACGGGATGCTGACACCGTGATGGCTTTCCGAGATGACGGCTTCCTTCCCCATACGGCTGAAAAAGCCGTGGTGCTTCCCGTTAAAGGAGTAGATCCCCGTCATCGACAAATACCCTTCGATACCGCAGGGATCCGCCGCCGTCTCGTCCCGATAGGGCAGCGCGATTTGGCAGCGGGAGGGCGTATAGAATTCCATGACCACAAAGCCGCGGTCCACGCACTTCGTCACGATGTCGTCCCATTCCGCCGCCGTCACGTCGAGACCGGCGTAAACGCCGTGGGAATCGTAATCGTCCTCGGGCTTGATAATCCAGCGGTCTTTGGTTCGGCGAATTTCCTCCAAATCGAGACCGGGGGTATCATACCGCAGCCGATGAGCCGGCAGGACGTGGGCCCGAACGAAGTCCCATTCTTCCTCGGTCAGAAGCTCTTTTGTCCTTTCATGGAGGAGCGCGACGTTGATCATTTTGGAATGTACCACCGTCGTGCGGAAATGGCCGATCAGGCAGATTTTTTCGTCGGCGGCGGCGGCGATGAGGTTTCGGCAGAGATCGAGATGGCGCACGACGTCGCTGGTGACGGCTCTGCGGTAAACGGCGTGAAAGATGAGGCCGTCTTCGGGGTCGAAGAGCCCCCTTTCATCGTATCCTAACTTTCGGATATCCACGAACCGTGCCGTAAGGCCCCGTTTTTCAAAGGCGGCGAGGTACCGCGTGACGTCGCTCATCGTGACGCTGTCGCTGAAATCCGTAATCAGGATGTTCGGCGTCTCCACGGCGTTCCGGTCACTTCGATACGTCTTTAAAAAAGCGTCCACCCAGGAATCGAACATTTCAAATTCCTCCACCGGGTGTTTTTCGGCGAACCGCCGGAACGTCTCGGACAGGGCCACGGCCTCGCAGCCGATTTTTGTTCTCGACATCGCCGCGGCGCCGTCGGCGTTGAACTCGCAGAATTTAAAGTCCCTGTTTTCCGCCGCCTCATCGGCCAGGAAAAAATCGAACCGCGCCATCGGCAGTTTTTCCTCATAACCGCAGGGCAGCAGGATCAGCCGTTCCGCCTCGGCGGGAAAGGCAAAGAGCTTCCGATACGCTTCGTCCTCCACGTAGGCCGCGATGACCTTGGAGAGGACCGCGTGGGTCTTTGCGCAGACTTCGGAGAAAAAAGCCAGTTCCTTATCGGTGTAGAAGGTCGGCACAAAAGAAAACGGCGCGGGCAGTCCGTATAGGTAGCAATCCGAGTCGCGGACGTATATTCGGGCCGCGTCCCTCCCCGGCCAGTCTCCGTCCAGATCCCGCAGGATCCGCAGATATTCTTCTCTCTCTTGTTTCATCTTATCTCCCACTCTCTCTTTTTAAAATCAGGGAGAAACAGGAACTTCCCGTTCGCTCCGCGCGGCAGACCGCCGCAAAAAAAATATATCACATATTTATCCTCATTTCAAGGGGGTAATATCCGCCGCGCCGGCGAGCCAAAAGCAGAAAACCCGATCCCCTGACCGGGGACCGGGTGTTTTTCTGTTTTCTCGCTCAACGCCTTTGACTCAGGCGTTCTTCGCGATTTTGATGCGCTGGATGGCGCGTTTTAAAGCGGCTTCGGCACGGGCGACATCGAGGTCATCCGTGCGGTTCGCCAAGCGCTGTTCCGCTCTTTCCTTCGCTTTTTCGGCTCTTTCAACGTCGATATCTTCGCGTTTTTCCGCCGATTTAGCCAAAACAACGGCTTTGCTGCCGCCGACTTCGAGGAAGCCGCCGCCGACAAAGAGCGTTTCTTTGTTGCCGCTGCCGTCGTCGATGGTCATTTCACCGACGTCGAGACCGGAGACGATGGGGGTATGGCGGGGATAGACGCCGATGGAGCCGGAAGTCGTAGGGATATGGAAATAATATACGTCAGCCGAAAAAACGTTTTTTTCGGGCGTAACGATATCTAAAGAGATACGGTTATCTGACATAATTATTCACTTCCTTCGAGTTGTTTCGCCTTTTCTACCGCTTCTTCAATGGTACCGACCATCAGGAAGGCCTGTTCAGGAAGATCGTCGTGTTTCCCGTCGAGAATTTCCTGGAAACCGCGGATGGTTTCCTTGAGCGGAACGTATTTACCGGCCATACCGGTGAACTGTTCGGCTACGTGGAACGGCTGGGACAGGAATCTCTGGATCTTTCTGGCTCTGGCGACGATGAGTTTCTGTTCGTCGGAGAGTTCGTCCATCCCTAAGATGGCGATGATATCCTGTAATTCGTTGTATGTCTGGAGAACACTCTGAACGGCACGGGCGGTTCTGTAGTGTTCTTCGCCGACGACCTGGGGTTCCAAAATACGGGAAGAGGAATCCAGGGGGTCCACCGCGGGATAGATCCCGAGTTCGGCGATTTTACGGGAAAGAACGGTTTTCGCGTCCAGATGAGTAAAGGCCGTGGCCGGAGCGGGGTCCGTCAAGTCATCGGCGGGGACGTAAATGGCCTGAACCGATGTAATGGAGCCTTTCTTCGTGGAGGTAATTCTTTCCTGGAGTTCGCCCATTTCCGAAGCCAGGGTGGGCTGATAACCAACGGCCGAAGGCATACGGCCGAGAAGAGCCGAAACTTCGGAGCCCGCCTGGGTGAAACGGAAAATGTTGTCGATGAAGAGCAGAACGTCCTGACCGGAGACGTCACGGAAGTATTCCGCCAGGGTCAGACCGGTAAGACCGATGCGGAGACGGGCCCCGGGGGGTTCGTTCATCTGACCGAACACCATGGCGGTCTTTTCGATAACGCCGCTTTCCTTCATTTCGTTGTAAAGGTCGTTCCCTTCACGGGTACGTTCCCCAACGCCGGAGAAAACGGAATAGCCGCCGTGTTCGTAAGCGATGTTGCGGATGAGTTCCATAATCAGAACGGTTTTGCCGACGCCGGCACCGCCGAACAGACCGATTTTACCACCTTTGGAATAGGGAGCGAGCAAGTCAACGACTTTGATCCCGGTTTCCAGCATTTCGGTGGAGGGTTCCAAATCTACAAAAGGCGGAGCTTCTCTGTGGATCGGGAGTTTATCATCGGATTCCACAGGAGGAAGCCCGTCAATGGGATCGCCGGTGACGTTAAACATGCGGCCGAGCGTCTTTTCCCCGACATTGATGGTGATCGGAGCGCCGGTATCTTCCACTTTGATACCGCGCTGCAAACCGTCGGTGGAAGCAAGAGCGACGGCACGAACCGTATCATTGCCCAAATGCTGCATTGTTTCGAGAGTGAGGTTCAGACCAACTTTTCTGGATTCTTCGCTGTCCTGGTTTTCACTCTGAATTTTAAGAGCATTGTAAATGTCAGGCAATTGTCCGGCCGGGAACGCGATGTCGACAACGGCGCCCATAACTTCTTTTACAATACCTGTTGACACCTTTTCAACCTCCTTAAAAATTGATAAAGGTCTTTCGACTTTCAGATTATTCGAGTGCGGCGGCGCCGCCCACGATTTCATTAATTTCAGTAGTAATAGCAGCCTGACGCGCTCTGTTCAACGTCAGAGTCAGGCTCTGGATGAGTTCCATGGCGTTATCCGTCGCGGCGCTCATGGCGGTCATGCGGGAACCGTGTTCACTGGCTTTCGATTCGAGAATCGCGGCGTAGATCAGCGTTTCCACATATGCCGGGAGCAATACGTCCAGAACTTCTTCCTCACTGGGCTCAAAGGAATAGGTCAGGGAGAACCCCTGCTCTTCCTTTTCTTCCCCGGCCTTTTCCTCGGCGGGGAGCGCTTCGATGGGGAGGACCTTCACATCGGTGGGCGTGTTGGAAAGAGCGGATTTGAAAACGCTGTAAACGAGGTGGACTTCGTCATATTCACCTTCGATATAGCGTTTGATCACATCCTGGGCGATGGTTTTCCCCGTCGCGAAGGTGGGGGTGTCGCCAATCTCGATGTATTCGCTGACAAGGTTGTAGCCGCGTTTTCTGAAGAAATCGCGTCCTCTCTTGCCGACGGCGACGACATCGCATTCATGCTCGTTGGCTTTGATCGCTCTTTCGCACTCTTTCGTCACGTTGGCGTTGAAGCCGCCGCAAAGGCCGCTGTCGGCGCTGACGATGATGTAGAGCACTTTTTTGACTTCTCTGACTTCCATCAAAGGATTGGAAGAGGCGCCGCTTTCGTTGGAAAGACTGCCCAAAACCTCACGGACTTTTTCGGCGTAAGGTCTGGCCGCTACTACAGCAGACTGAGCTCTGCGCAGTTTCGAGGAGGCAACCATTTTCATGGCTTTTGTGATCTGCCCGGTGCTTTCGATACTGCTGATGCTTCGTCTGATATCATTCATGCTTGCCATGTAGGTTCACCACCTTCCGAAATCATTTCACGCTTGCAAAGATCATTAAAAACTCGCCTTAAACTGTTTGATCGCGTCTAACAAAGCCGCTTTCGTTTCGTCGGAGATCTTCTTTTCCTTGCTCAGCGTATCGTAGATATCGGCATGGTTGGAATGAACGTACTGAAGCAGTTGTTTTTCAAAATCCAATACCTTTTCCGTGGGGATGTCATCGAGGAAGCCGTTGGAACCGGCAAAGATGGAGATGACCTGATCGATAACGGTCATCGGCGAATACTGGTTCTGTTTCAGCAGTTCGGTCATCTTTTCCCCGCGGGTCAGAGCGGCGGCGGTGGCTTTATCCAGGTCGGAACCGAACTGGGAGAACGCGGCCAGTTCACGGTATTGGGCAAGGTCCAGACGGAGGGTACCGGCAACCTGTTTCATGGCTTTGATCTGAGCGGAACCACCGACACGGGAGACGGAGATACCAACGTTGATGGCGGGACGGATCCCGGAATTGAAGATGTCGGTATCAAGGAAGATCTGACCGTCGGTAATGGAGATAACGTTCGTGGGAATGTAGGCGGAGACGTCGCCGGCCTGGGTTTCAATGATCGGCAGAGCCGTCATGGAACCGCCGCCGTATTCTTCGGACAGTTTCGCCGCGCGTTCAAGCAGGCGGGAATGGAGATAGAAGACGTCGCCGGGATAAGCTTCACGCCCGGGCGGACGGCGGAGAAGCAAGGAGAGTTCACGATAAGCGACAGCCTGCTTAGAGAGGTCATCGTAAATAATCAGAACCGCTTTGCCGTCATACATGAATTTTTCGCCCATGGCGGCGCCGGCATAGGGCGCCAGGTAAAGCATAGGAGAAGGTTCCGAGGCGGAGGCGGAGACGACGATGGTATAATCCATGGCGCCGTGTTCTTCCAGCTTCGCGACAACGGAAGAGACAGTGGAGGCTTTCTGACCTACGGCAACGTAGATGCAGATCATATCCTGTCCCTTCTGGTTGATGATGGTATCAATGGCGATGGCCGTTTTACCGGTCTGTCTGTCGCCAATGATCAGTTCGCGCTGGCCGCGGCCGATGGGAACGAGAGAGTCAATCGCCTTTAAACCGGTCTGCATCGGTTCAAAAACGGATTTACGAGTAATAACACCGGGAGCAAGGAATTCAACGGGGCGGTATTCATCGGTCTTGATTTCCCCTTTGCCGTCCAGAGGCTGACCCAGGGTGTTGACGACGCGGCCGATCATGGCTTCCCCAACGGGGACTTCCATAATTCTGCCGGTTCTCTTTACCTGATCGCCTTCCTGAATTTCGGTATAGGGACCGAGAATAACACAACCGATGTTATCTTCTTCCAGGTTCATGACCATACCCATGACACCGTTGGAAAACTCCAGGAGTTCGTTATACATGGCATTTTCGAGGCCATAAATACGCGCAATGCCGTCGCCGACGGTGATGACCGTACCGACTTCCGATACTTCCACCGCCGTTTCATAGTTTTCGATCTGCTGTTTTAAAATCGAGCTGATCTCTTCCGGCCTGATGCTCATTAACTTTTCACCCCTAACTTATAACACAGTTTGTTTTAAGGAATCGTTCAATTGTTTCAAATGATGGGCGATGGAGCCGTCATAGACGGTATCGCCGATTCTCACCTGCACACCGCCGATTAAAGCGGCATCCACGGCGGTCTCGGCCTTGACCGTGCGGCCCATCATGCCGGAGAACTTGTTCTCGATCTTTTCAATCTGCTCCGGCGTGAGAGGAACGGCGCTGACCACTTCGGCGTGGAGGATGTTCGCCTGTTCTTCCTGAAGGCCCATATAACTTTCGCACATCGCTTCAAGACTGTCCGCGCGGCGTTTATCGACGACGAGATTGACAAAGTTTTTGACCATCGGATCCATTTCACCGATCATCTGTTCCATTGCCTTTTTCTTGTCGTCGCTTTGAATGGACTGATTCAAAAGCATTTCGCGGACTTCGGCGTTGTCACTGAGCAACGCTGCGAGGTCTTTTAAGTTTTCCGCGAAGACTTCGATTTTGCCCTGTTCCGTACCAATGTCATAGAGAGCTTTCGCATATCTTTTTGCTACTGTTCTGTCTGTCATTGTACTTCGCCTGCCTCTTCGATATACTTATCAACCAATTTCTTATGAGCGTCGTCATCCAGGGACTGATTGATGAGTTTCGACGCGGCGGAAATGGCGAGGGTTGCGGCTTCGTCTCTGATTTCGCCGAGGGCTTTTTCTTTTTCTTCTTTGATTTCAGCGTTGGCTTTTTCAACCAGCTTGTCGGCTTCGGCTCTGGCGGAAGCGATGATTTCTTCCTTCTGTGCGTCGGCGGTTTTCTGGGCGCGGTTGATGATATCCTGAGCGGTTTCTCTGGATTTTGCCAGTTCAGCGCTGATTTCTTCCTTCATCTTATCGGCGTCGGCCTTTAAGGATTCCGCCGTTTCGATATCGGATTTGATTTTATCGTGACGTTTTTCCATTGTCTGTTTCAACGGTTTGTACATTAAAAAGTACATGGCCACGAGAAGAATCAGAAAATTCGTAATTGCAAAAATCATCTGCGCAAAATCTATATCCACTAATGTACCCTCCTTTCGTTAAGGTAACGTCAGTTTGGGGAGGATAAAGACCCTCCTTGGAGAGGACGAGGATTAGGCAATTTTACCGAAGAGCATGAAGGCGAAGACCAGACCGTAAATGGCGAGAGCTTCCATCATGGCGAGGCAGATCAGCATGTTGGTACGGAGGTCGCCGATGATTTCGGGCTGACGAGCCATACCTTCGAGAGCTTTCGCGGAAGCGAGACCCTGACCGATCCCGGGGCCGATGGTAGAAATACCGATTGCTAAAGCGGCAGAAAGAGCGTAGAAACCATTAACATCCATTTTTAAAATTCTCCTTTCAAGTTACAATTCTCAAAAATACTTTTTTTAAAAATTTTAATTTTTATTCAGTTGTAAACTCGATCATTCGTGTTCCGCTGCTTCTGAAATATAAATGGCAGCCAGCAGCGAGAAGATCAATGCCTGGATCAGGCCGAACAGTACGCCCAGAATTTCCATGCAGGCCGGAACCCAGCCGCTGGTGACAACGGACAGCGTTCCCAACTGTTCAACGACGGTTTCTTCACCGTGGATGTTCCCGAACAACCGAAGCGCCAGCGTAAAGGGATGGACGATTTCGTCGATGATCGAGAACGGCAGCATGATGACGACCGGCGAGATCAGATGTTTGAAATAGCCGAGCTTGTTTTCACGGAACCCCGCGAAATGCACGCAGCAGAAGACGATCAGGGCGAAACCCGCCGTGACGCTGAAGACAGATGTCGGCGCCTGAAGGTTGGAGAGAGAGAGCGTCCCCTCTTCCGTCGAGAAGTTCAGCGGCAGCATCCCCGAATAGTTGCTGAGCAGAATAAAGATGAAGAACGTGACCAGCATGGGGCCGAAGGTCTTCGTCAGCTTCGGGCCGATCATCTTGGTAAAGAAATTGGTCAGACCGCCGACGGCCCATTCGGAGAAGTTTTGCCAACCCGTCGGTACCAGCGCTTTTTTACGGACGCCGATGACGCCGGCGACGATCATAAAGAGCATGACGCCCCAAAACACGATCATCCATTTGGTCAGACCGGGAGCGAAGGAGAAGTTAAAACCGATTTTACTCGTTTCCCACATCGCGTCGCCGCCGAGAAGAAAAGAACCTTCCGAGGCAAGTTGCAAGACTGCATTCATTTATATTTTCACCTCCTCTTTAAAAATTAAATTTTAATATTAACTTTTAATTGTTTTGACAATGAAAATTTTTTGGGCGGCGAGGAGGCCCAAGGCGGCGCCGAGGAGCATCGGCGTAACCCGATAAAGCAAAAAGAGGGCGACGGCGTCGATGAGCAGTTTCAGCCACCAGCGGACGTTGATCCGCCGCGTCAGTTTTTTCACTTCTTTATCGCTGCGCGGCGTGATGTTCATCACGGAAGTGTTCATCATTTTAAACCCCAGCAGGCCGATGACGAGACCGTAGACGACTCCGGCGCAGAACAGCAAGACCACTTTAACGCTCATCGATCCAGGTCCCTTCTGAGCTCTTCCATGCGTTCTTCCAGCGACTTTTTCTCCGCGTCGGCCTTGGCGTCGGCCTCCCGCTGTTCTTTCTCGATCCGCTCCGAAACGATCACCCGCTTCCACAAATACATAAAAGCGGAAATCAGCGCCACAAAGAGCAGGATCAGCCGAAACAGCACGTTGGTGCCGAAACGGCCGTCGAGCCAGCCGCCGAGAAGATGGCTTAAAAGATAGATGTTCATCGCCAGGGTGATACCGAAGGTGGACGCGATACGCAGATAAGTATAGACCGGAGAGGAATGATGCTGTTCCGAGGGTTCCGGCGATTTAGCCGGTTCTTTCTTTTTCCGACTCATTCCATATCACCTTTCTGACCTATAACAGATTTATTATACTTCAATACTTTCCATGAGGACAAGTCAAATATATTGTTCTCTCCTCAAATTTTACACTTTTTCTACAATGGCCTCGATGATTCGACGGCACGCCGTACCGTCTCCGTAGGGGTTTTTCCGCATTGCCATGCGCTGATAGGCCGCTTCGTCAAAGAGCAATTTTTTCGTCTCTTCCAGGATGGTCTCTTCGTCGGTGCCGGCGACTTTCACCGTCCCGGCGGCGACGGCCTCGGGCCGCTCCGTCGTGTCCCGCAGAACGAGAACGGGTTTGCCGAGAGAAGGCGCCTCCTCCTGGATCCCGCCGGAATCGGTCAGCACCAGATAGGCCCGGTCCATCAGCGTGGAGAAGGGATGATAATCCAGAGGTTCGATCATCCGGACATTGGCCAGCCCGGAAAGGTGCTTCCCGGCGATTTCCCGGACGAGGGGGTTTTTGTGGACGGGGAAGACGACTTCAATATCGTCGCGTTCGGCGGCGAGCCGGGCGACGGCGGCAAAGATCCGTTCCATCGGCTCTCCCCAGTTCTCCCGGCGGTGGCACGTCAGCAGCACCAGCTTCTTTTCGGGATCGAGATCACCGAGACCGCAGAGGCCCAGATCATAGCGGATTTTTACCGCCATGTGGAGGGCGTCGATGACGGTGTTGCCCGTCACGAAGATTTTTTCCGCGGGAACGTTCTCCTTCAGCAGATTATCTCGGTTCAGCTCCGTGGGAGCGAAATAATAGTCGGCGATGACGTCGGTAACGCGGCGGTTGATCTCTTCCGGCCAGGGGGAGCGCTTATTGCCGGTGCGGAGGCCCGCCTCGACGTGACCGACGGGGACATTTTCGTAAAAGCCGGCCAGAGAAGCGGCCATGGTCGTCGTCGTGTCGCCGTGAACCAGCAGGATATCGGGGCGGCATTCCCGGAGCACCGTTTTGAGGCCCGTCAGCACCGAAGCGGTGATGTCGTAAAGATCCTGTCCTCGTTTCATGATATTCAGATCGTAATCGGGCACGATCTCAAACAGTTCCAGGACCATATCGAGCATTTCCCGATGCTGGGCCGTGACGGCGACGACGGTCTCAAAGCGGCCGTCCTCTTCCAGCGCTTTGACGAGGGGCGCCATTTTGATGGCTTCGGGACGCGTCCCAAAAACGAGCATAACTTTCTTTTTCATAAATCAGTCCTTTTTCGTACCCTTCACTCTTTTCAGTTCGATGCCGGCTTCCTCGGCGATGCGCAGCGAAAACTCATCGGGATAATCGCCGTCGTAGACGATGCGGACGATCCCCGACGTGATCATCGCTTTCATGCAGGTAACGCAGGGCTGGGTCGTCACGTACATCGTCGCGTCCTTGAGGGAGATCCCGTATTTCGCGGCGATGTTGCAGACGTTGGCCTCGGCGTGCTGGGCACGGCAGATCTCCTGGCGCTCCCCGGAGGGGATCCCCAGCTGCTGCCGGAGGCAGCCCGTTTCCTCGCAGTGCGGCGTACCGGCGAGAGCGCCGTTATAGCCGGTGCCGAGGATACGGTTGTCGGCGCTGACGGCGACGGCGCCGACGTGACGGCGCAGACAGGTGGAGCGGGTCGCCACGTCGTAAGCGATATCCATAAAATACTCATCCCAGGTTTTGCGCATCGTTCTCACCACTCCTCTTCCATTTCGGCGATGAGGGCCACCCGGTCGCTGTGGCGGCCGCCCTCGAACCCGGTGCGGAGAAAGACGTCGACGATTTCAAAGGCCATGGTCTCGCCGATGAGCCTGGCGCCGAGGGCGAGGACGTTGGCGTCGTTGTGGCGGCGGCTCAGCGCGGCGCTGAGCGGGTCGGAGCAGAGCGCCGCGCGGACGCCCCGGACCTTGTTGGCGGCGATGCTGATGCCGATGCCGCTGCCGCAGAGGACAACGCCGCGGGCGTCCTTTTCCGCGGCGACGCGGCGGCCGACGCGGCCTCCGTAAACGGGATAGTCCACCCGCTCCGCCGTTTCCGGGCCGACGTCAACAACGTCGTGTCCCGCCGCGAACAGGTATTCCTTTACTTTTTCCTTTAACTGAAACCCGGCGTGATCCGAGCCGATGTAGATTTTCATGACAATACTTCCTTTCCCCGCTCCGGGTTTTCCCCGGATAAACGTCGTAAAATCGCGGTGATCTCCTCTTTCAGCGTATCCCGGGCCGCCCGGTAGTCGCCGAGACTGCCGCCGTAGGGATCGGGCACGGAGCGGCCGCTGCCGCTGAGCTCGCCGATGAGAAAGATCTTTGCCGCGGCGGCGGGAAATTCCCGAACCAGCGCTTTTTTGTGGGCCGGCGTCATGCAGACGATATAGTCGGCCTTTTCCGTCATATAACGCTGAAACTGTTTTGAACGGTGGTCCCGGAGATCGACGCCCCACTCGGCCATCGCCGCGACGGCGTGATCCGTCGCCGGAACGCCGTCATAGGCGGCGACACCGGCGGAATCAAAGCGAAAGCCCTCCCCGGGGAAGAGCGCGTCGCCGACGGAAGCGCCGATATAGGCCGCCATCGGACTGCGGCAGGTATTGCCGCTGCAGACAAACAGTAGATTCGCCATGATATTACTCCCTTTCAACCTGATTATATCATACCATATTCACATCATAAAATCCAATCATTTCAGCGGAAATCCGCATTTTTCCCACGAAAAAGCCACCGTTCCCGAAAGCATCAAAAACGGCGGCCAAACGCGGCTTATCGGAGAGAGCGGAACCTCCGTCAGCGCGAAGCGCGCTCCGCCGCCGTCATTTCCCCAAAGCGATAGAGGAACGTGACGATCTGACCGCGGAGACACGGTTTTTCGGGGCTGAACGTCGTCGCCGTCGTGCCGGCGGTTATGCCGGTCTCGGCGGCCCAGCGCACCGCGTCGTAATAATAGGCGCCGGGGACGACGTCCACAAAGGGATTTTCCTCCGCCGACGGCGACGCCTTGGCCGTTCGGGCCAGGAAAGCGACAGCCTGAGCCCGGGTCACGGTGTCGTCCGGGGAGAAGGTCTCCGCCGTTGTGCCGTAGGTGATGCCATTTTCCACGGCCCAGGCCACCGCGTCGGCGTAATAGGCGCCGGCTTTGACGTCGGAGAAGAGCCGCTCAGAAGATACCGGCGCGGGGCTCCCCGCCGAGCGCCAGAGGAACGCCGCCATCTGACCGCGGGTGCAGGTATCCCCCGGAGCGAACGTGTCCGCCGTCTTCCCCGCCGTGATTCCCCGCTCCACGGCCCAGGCCACGGCGTCGTAATAATAGGCGGTCCGGGAAACGTCGTTAAAGGGCAGGTCGGGAACGACCGCCGCGGCGGCGGCCTCGCCGGAAGGCGTCGCCATAGCCGCGGGGAGTTCCCTGCCAAAGAGGAGCCAGGCGTATTCCGGATAATCGATGAAGACGTTGCGGTTGCCCTGAACGTCCTGGACACAGTCGTTGCGGCTCATTTCCCAGGTATCCACCGGATCCTCGGCGCACCAGGCGAGGAGCGTATCGACGTCGGCGATGACGCGGACGCCGTCGTTGGCGGTATCGTCGGAATCGAAAGCGGGCAGCGAGGCCAGGGGCGCGTCAACACAGAGATTCGGCTGTCCCCAGCGGACATAAACGTAGAGCAGGATCCGGGCGACGTCACCTTTGACGTCGTCCTTTACCTCGACGCGCGTTTTGTCGCCGCCGTACCAGAGAACGGTCTCGCCGCTGCCGGCAAAAGCCTTAGTTTTATAGCTGTCCATAACGCCGACGACGTCGCCGAAAGTATAATTGCTGCGGGCGGAGTTGACCGGGCCGTCCTCGGGGCGGAGATGGTGGAGGTCGGCGCCGCCGAAGAGCTGATAAAAGCTGGCGTGACTCTTGGCCCAGACGTGCTCGCGGTTGATGTAGCCCGACGCTTTGGCGGCGAGGTCGTCACTGTAAAAAAGGAGCTCCCCGCCGTTGGCGGAAGCGTCCGTCGTCTGCCAGTATGTCGTCAGGCTCCGATACGTCACCGAAGCGGTCATCGTTTCCGTCATCAGACGGCGCAGATCAAGATAGAGCGGTCCCGTCATCGCCGTGAGGGAGCTGTCCGTGGCGGCGCCCGCCTCGGCGGAAAGCGCCGCCCAGTCATATCCGTCCCCGTAATACGCCTTGGCCCGGTCGCTCAGAGCGCCGCACACCTGATGCCGAACGCCGCTGTTGACGGCGGCGAGGGACGGCGACGGCGCGACGAAACCAGCGGCGGCTGTCAGCAGCAGCGCCGCGATAAAAATCCGCAGATGTTTTTTCATTTTTCCCTTTCGTTCTCCGATGCTTTATTTTTTGTAAGCCGCCTTCTGAATGCGGTTCATCAGCGCCTCGCCAAAACCGACGTCGGGGAACGGCTCGATAAAAATCGACTCCATCCCTTCCCGGTCGCACTCGCGGAAGGCGTGAAAAAGGTTGTGGGCGATCTCGTCGAGACGTTTCCGGCGGCCCAGAACGTACACCTGATCCGGTTCCACGCTGTCTTTCAGTTCCTCCCAGCGCTCGGCGGAGAGGATCATCGCCGTTTTGCCCGGCGCGCCGCCGACGGCGGCGACGGCGCCGTCTCCCTCGGGCAGATAGAACATCTCACCGTCGGGAGCGTAGTGCTTGTATTTCATCCCCGGCGCCTTGGGGCGGGCGATGTCCGCGTCGGCGGCGGTATATCGCCCTCTGAGCCGCGGGGCGAAGGGCTTGATATCCTCATAGGTAATGCGCCCGGGGCGGAGGATTACCGGTTCCGGGCGGCTCAGGTCAATGATCGTGCTCTCCAGACCGATCTCGACGGGGCCGCCGTCGAGGAGCAGCGGGATCCGTCCCTTTAAATCGTGATAGACGTGTTCCCCCCGGGTGGGCGAAGGCTTCCCCGACAGATTGGCGCTGGGCGCGGCGATGGGCAGCCGGACCTCGTCGATGAAATCCAGGGCCACGCCGTGAGCCGGCATGCGGACGGCGACGGTATCGAGGCCGCCGGTGGTGGCGTTGGGGACCCGTTCGCTCTTCGGCAGGATCATCGTCAAAGGCCCCGGCCAGAACTCAAAGGCCAGACGGCGGCAGAGGGGAGTGAGCTCCACGACGAGGTCATCCATCATATCGATATGGGAAATATGGACGATGAGGGGGTTATCCGAGGGGCGCCCTTTGGCGGCGTAGATCTTTTCGGCGGCTTTGGCGTCATAGGCGTTGCCGCCGAGGCCGTAAACGGTCTCCGTGGGAAAAGCCACCAGCTCGCCGCCGCGGATCAAAGCCGCGGCCTCTTTCAGCGTTTCGTCGTAAACGACCTTGCTGACTTCGTTCGTCCTGACCCATTTGGTTTCCATCGGTTCGCGTTGTTCCTGTTTGTTTTCAGACATGCTTTTCGGTCACTTTCCTTCTTTTAAACGGAGAAAATCCTCCCGGCTTTTGACGAGAAAATGATACGTATCGCCGACACGTCGGTCGTCCAGGGACTCAATGCCCAGTTCGCAGAGGACCGCGGCCCAATCCAGCACCTCGGCGAGGCCGGGGGCGCGGCTCATCTTCATTTTCCGCGCCTTTTGCGCGAAGGCGGCGATATCGGCGGCGAACATTTCGGAAAGACCGGGGAGCTTGGCCCGGAGGATCCGCGTTTCTTCCGCCGGCGAGGGGTAGTCGATGTAGTAGTGGACGCAGCGGCGCTTCAGGGCGTCGCTGAAATCGCGCATGGCGTTGCTGGTCAGAAAGATCATCGGGATCGTTTTCGCCCGCACCGTGCCGCGCTCGGGGATGGTGACGGCGAAATCCGACAGCGCTTCCAGCAGAAAGCTCTCGAATTCCTCGTCACTCTTGTCGATCTCGTCGATGAGGAGCACCGCCGGTTCCTCGGCAAGGAAGGCTTTGAGCAGCGGCCGCGGCAGCAGGAATTCCTCGGAAAAGAGATCCTTTTTCACTTCTTCCCAATCGGTCCGCGTTTGGCTTTCCAGATAGAGCAGCTGTTTTTGATAATTCCACTCATAGAGCGCGCGGCGCTCGTCGAGCCCCTCGTAGCACTGGAGGCGGATCAGCGCCCGGCCGGAAGCGGCGGCGTAGGACCGGGCCAGTTCCGTCTTGCCGACACCGGCGGGGCCTTCCAGCAAAAGCGGCTTGCGCAGCGTTTCGCAGAGGCGGAGGATCAAGGCGAGATCCTCGCCGCAGAAATACCCGTTTTCGGCTAATTTTTTACGCAATAAAGAAGATTGCATGATTTCTCCATAGATTTTTCCACTGATTTTTTGTATGATAACAGTATACCATAAATCAGCTGAAACGGAAAGAAATATGGAAAAAACCATCATCAGATTCATCACGATCCTGCGGAGAGGCGGCCTCACCGTCTCCCTTTCCGAGGGCGAGGACGCCGCCAGGGGCCTCGCCGCTTTCGGCGTGGAAGACCCCGAAACAGTCCGCGCCGTCCTCCGGGCGACGCTGCTGAAAAACGAGGACCAAAAGGACGTTTTCGACCTGGCCTGGCGGGTCTGCTTCCGCCGGGAAGAAGCGTTCCCCGCGGAGACCGAAATAACCCCCGGCGAATGCGGCGGCCACGACGGCGAGCCGGGCACCGCCGGCATGAGCCCCATGGCGCGGCGTTTTTACGGCCTGCTCCGGGATCGCCGCGGCGGCGAGGCGGCGGAGCTCATCGACGCGGCCCTGCGGGAGGAACCGGGCCGGGAGCTGACCGCCGCGGAAATGGCGGAGCAGCTCAAAATCAGCCTCGGCTGGTTCATGGCGAACTACGCCCTGAAACAGAACGGCGACGAAGAGGGCAAAGCTCTTTTGAGCGACATCGAACGCTATCTGATACTCCGCTGTGAGCGAGTTCGGATCGAAGCCAAAGGCGAAGAGGGCGTCGCGGAGCTGATCGCGGCGGCGAACAGCGCCGACAAGGATTTTTCCGCCCTCAGCGAAAGCCAGGTGCGGCTCATGGAAAAGCAAATCGCCCGCCTCGGCAAAAAGCTGGCGGGACGGTATTCCTATCGTTTGAAACCGGCGAAACACGGTGTGCCGGACACCCGGGAGATCATGGCGGAAACGGCGCGCCGCGGCCACCTGCCGGCGGAGATGCGCCGTTTAAGCAAACGGCGGGACCGTCCGGATCTCGTCATTCTCTGCGACATTTCCGGTTCCATGGGCATATACAGCGCCTTCTGTCTCCAGCTGGTCTGCGCCATGGAACGGTATTTCCGTTCCGTCCGCTCCTTCCTCTTCATCGACAGCGTCGTTGAGACGACGCTTTTCTTCCGAAGCGGCACCGTCGCCGAAGGCGTCGCCGCGGCGATGGAAAAGGCCTATCCCAAGCGCACCGGCAGGAGCAAAGAGCAGTGCACCACAACGGGGGTCTCTGACTACGGCCGGGCCATGGAAACGTTCCACCGCGTCTACGGCGAAGTCCTGACGAAAACGGCGACGGTCCTCATTGTCGGCGACGCGAAGACAAACTGGTTCCCGCCGAAGCCCGAGGAGATCCGAACCATCCGGGAGAAGACGAAAAAACTGATCTGGCTCAACCCGGAGCCCGCGGAGACCTGGGGCAAAGAGGACAGCGCCGCCGATCAGTACGCCCCCTTCTGCGACGCCATGCTTGAGTGCCGCAATCTGAAACAGCTGGAAAAAGCGATGATGCGGGTATAGCGAAATCAGCCCGTAAAAAAACGGCGAAAGTGAGGTGCGTTCGGGATGCGCGACCCTTTTTTCGACAGCGACGACGGTTTTTTTGACGATCACGGTTTCAGGGACAGAGCCGATGAGTACTACGGCTTTCGGCAGACAGCGGAGGACCCGGCCGAATCCGCTTCCGGCGGCGGCTGCGGCAGGCGAACCCATCCAAAGCCCATCCCCGCGGAGAAAACGCCCCGCCCCGGCCTCGGCCGAAAGGGAAAAATCCTCATCGTTCTCCTCTGCCTGATCCCGCTGCTGATTCCGGCGATCTACGGACTGAACCTCTGCCATAAGGACCGCGTTTACAGGGCGGCGGAAGAAGCCATCGACGCGGGAGACTATGAAGGGGCCTACGCCCTGCTCCAGGGAATCCGGCAAAAACAGATCCGGGAGAACGCCGCAAAAAGCCAACGCGATTATTATACTTCCTCCTGGCGGGAGGACGATTTCAGAGACACGGAGCCTCTGTGCGCCTACTGCGCCGCCCGCCTCCGTTACGATGACGGCGACGCGGAAGGGGCTTATAAAGCCATGTTCGACGCTTACGGCTACAAGGATCAGCCGCCGGAGCGGCTGAGGGAGATCGAGAACTTCCGCCAAGAGCTGCGGGCCGCGCTGGGCTATACCAAGGCCGCCGCGGCGAGCGGCGCTCCGGCCGAACAGACGGAGGAAAAAGCGAAAAACCCCTCTCCCCTCCGGAACTCCGCCGCTTCCCCCGACCCGGACATCAGCGAGTACGATGACCCGCTGGATCTGTACGAGGAAAACCCCGACGATTTTTACGACGAATACGACGCGGAAGACGCGTTCGACGAGAACTGACGGTTTTTGGGAGGATGGGCATTCAAGCCTATAAAAAAATCACCGGTCAGAAGAATTCCCTTCTGACCGGCTTTTTTTGGTGGAGATGAGGGGAGTCGAACCCCTGTCCGAAAGAGAACCCACCGGGTTTTCTCCGAGCGCAGTTTGTGTTCGATCTCGCCTTGGCGGACCACACAAACAAGGTCCGTCAAAACCATTCCGAAGAATTTCCCGGGCCACCCTCGGAAAAAAGTGACACGGTATCCCGGCCTGATGACCCCCGGCCGCTCATCGCGGGAACAGAGCGGAGGAGGTTAGACTGCGATTAAGCAGCTAAAGCTAATTCGTTTTTGTCATTTCAATTTAGGTTCCACGGTTTAGCGGCCTCATGGAACGCCGGCTCGCTTGCCCGACCAATCCTTCCTCCGTCGAAAACCAGTACATCCCCGTTTGGACGAAGCAATGACCAATCGCTTCCTTTGTTATCTCCATTATACACCATCGCGCCGGAAAACTCAATGGAAAAAAACGGTTTTCCCCGCCATCGGAACGTGATATAATGAGGTTACTCCGGCGTATCCCCGGCGGCTTTCCCTTCGCCGCCTTCCGGGGGCTCCGGCGCTTTGGCGGACGGCGCTTTTTCCGCCGGTTCCTGTTCGTCCAGCTCGTGAAGGGAATGGAGGAACTCCCCGGCGTCGGCCTTTTTCACATTGGGCGGCGGCGACGGCGGCGCGGTACCGCGGCGACGGTCCGAAGCGGAACGGTTGCTTCTCCTCCCCGTCGCTCCCGCGGCGCGCCTTTTCCCGGCGGGACGCTGTTTTCGCTGGGCGCTCCGCTGCCGGTTCGTCGGCGCCGCCGCGCGGTGAATGAAGTATTCCCGGGTTTGCAGGCCGAGGCAGAGGATGATGGCGCCGATGAAGAGCCACTCCCACCAGCGCTCCACGTGAAAGGCCAGATAGCCGAGGAAAACGCAGAGCAGCGCCAGCAGAATCAGGGCGATGAGATCCGTTATCCGAAGTCCGATTCGAGGTCGCATAGCATTCGTTCCTTTTTCTTGATAGCTTCATTATACCATCGAACCAGGGAAAATAGCAACGATATTTTAGCATATTGAAGGAGAAAACCATGGCGGAAGCGAAAACCAACGCGGCGCGGCTCTTCGACGCCGCTCATGTCCCTTATGAAATCCACAGCTACGAAACGGGAGACGGCCTCATCGACGGCGTCTCCGTGGCCGAAAAATGCGGTCAGGACCCGGAACGGGTCTTTAAGACCCTCGTCACCGTCGGCCACAGCGGCGAGCACTACGTTTTTGTCGTCCCCGTGGCGGAAAACCTCGATTTAAAAAAGGCGGCCAAAGCGGTGAAGGAAAAATCCATCGAGATGATCCGCCAAAAGGAGCTTTTGCCCCTCACTGGCTACGTCCACGGCGGCTGCTCCCCCTTTGGCATGAAAAAGCCGTTCCGCACCGTCTTTGAGGAAACGGCCATGCTCTATGACACGATCATGGTCAGCGCCGGGAAGATCGGCCTGCAGATCGAGGCCGCCCCCGACGACATGATCGCCCTGCTGGGCGAGGACAGCGCCGCCTACGGCGACATCACCAAAGCGTAAAAAATCCGATACCGGGAAGGCTCTCCGCGGTATCGGATCTTTTTTTGCTTTATTCTTCTGTCAGATCCGAATCGGAAGCCGGGAGCGTCGAGGAATCGACGATCAGGTCACCGTCGGAGGTGTACTGCGGTTCTTCCGTCGTCTGCAGATCGGAATCGGAAGCGACGTCGCCGGAAGCGTCCTTATTGCCGCCGCAGGCGCTGAAGGAAAAGATCATCACGGCGGCGAGGAGCGCCAAAAGAATTTTTTTCATCATAACCAATCTCCTTTGGATGTTCTTTCTAAAAAATATGAAATATCATCTTATTATACCTCATCGCCGCGAAAAAAGCAAACGCCCCGCCGCGAAAAAAAAGTCATTCCGCCGCCGCGGCGGTCATAAACTGTAGAAAAAAAACGCGGAGGGAAAAATGAAAGGTAAAAAAACAACGGTCTTCCCGGGGAACAACAGCGTCAGCGGCTTCGCCTCCTGCTACGCCAGCGGACTTGCCGGCATGGAGCAGGTCTACATCATCAAAGGCGGCCCGGGAACGGGGAAATCCTCCTTCATGCGCCGCCTCGGCGAGGACTTTTTGAACAGCGGCTGCGACGTGGAATTCTGGCGCTGTTCCTCGGATACCGACTCCCTGGACGGCGTGGTGATCCCGGCGCTGTCCGCGGCGGTCATCGACGGAACGGCGCCCCACATCATGGACCCCCTCTACCCCGGCGCGAAAGAGACCATCCTCAATTTCGGCGATTTCTGGGATGAAGAGCTGCTGACCAAAGCCAAAAAGGACATCATCTCCCTGACCGGCCGCGTCTCCGACGCTTTTTCGGAGTGTTACCGGCACCTGGCCGAGGCCGGCGCCTGCGACGACCGCCTGCTGGCGGAGCGAAAACGCCGGGCCGAGGAGTTCCGCGTCGAATCGTTCCTCGCCGAGGTCTTCGGCGAGAGCAGCGGCACGGAGCGCCATCTCTTCGCCGCCGCCGTCACCCCGGAAGGCATTGTCGATCACACCTTCGACCTCTGCCGCGGCTATCAGCGGCGCTTTTTCCTCCAGGGCAAGCGCGGCCTCGGCCAGCAGCGCTGTCTCGAAGCCGTGCTTGAGGCCGGGCGGCGGCGCAGGCTGACCACCGACGTTTTCCACGGCCCCTTCCGTAAAGAGGAGATCCGCGCGGTGGCCTTCCCCGACGAAAGCGTCGTCGTGGCGGCGGCGGAGAACGTCCCCCCCAAAGAACTGCGGGAGAGCGACCGGGTGCTGCCCTTCACGGCGAAATCCCCTTCCCTGCGGGAGCGGCAGACGGAAAAAGACCGGGACGAAGCCTTGGCGGCGGCCGTGGCGGAACTCGCCAAAGCCCACATGCTCCACGACGATTTGGAGGGGTTTTACGTCGCCGCCATGGACTTTGACGCCTTGGAGGAACTGCGGGAGCGGATACGGCAAAAAATTTTAAAAAGAGCGGCAAAAGCGTAAAAAGTATGGTATACTAATTGTGTATATCTTTTTCGCAAGGAACCAAAAAAATGGCTGATTTTAAACTGACAGCACCCTACCGGCCCGACGGCGGCCAGCCTCAGGCCATCGACGCCCTGCTTTCCGGACTGAACCAGGGGGAACGCGATCAGATCCTCCTCGGCGTGACCGGCAGCGGCAAGACCTTCACGATGGCCAACATCATCGCGAAAATGAACCGCCCGACCCTGGTGATGGTGCATAACAAAACATTGGCGGCGCAGCTCTGCGGCGAGTTCAAGGAGTTTTTCCCCGACAACGCCGTGGAATACTTCGTCAGCTTCTACGATTATTACCAGCCCGAGGCCTACGTCCCCCGGAGCGATACCTATATTGAGAAGGACTCCTCCATCAACGACGAGATCGAGCGGCTGCGCCACGCCGCCACGGCGGCGCTTTTCGAGCGCCGCGACGTGCTCATTGTCGCCAGCGTCTCCGCCATCTACGGCCTGGGGAATCCGGAGGATTACAGCACCATGGCGGTGAGCCTTTGGGAAGGCCAGGAAATCGCCAGGGAAGAGATCGTGAAAAAGCTGATCTCCATTCAATATACCCGCAACAATATGGATCTGAACCGCTCCGAGTTCCGCGTCCGCGGCGACGTGCTGGAAATCTTTCCGGCCTCCTCCACGGAGCAGGTCATCCGCGTGGAGATGTTCGGCGACGAGATCGAGCGGATCGTCGAGACCGACATCGTCACCGGGGAGATCCTGCACAACCTGCGCCACGCCATGATCTTCCCGGCCTCTCACTATGTCACCGACGAGGCCCGCATGGAAATCGCCGTCGCCGACATCAAGGCGGAGCTGGAAGAGCGCCTGGCGGAGCTGCGGGCCGAAAACAAACTGCTGGAAGCCCAGCGGCTGGAACAGCGCACCCGCTTCGACCTGGAAATGATGGCCGAAGTGGGCTACTGCTCCGGCATTGAGAACTACTCCCGCCACCTGACCGGACGGAAAAAGGGAGAGGCGCCCTACACGCTGATGGACTTTTTCCCCGACGATTTTCTCCTCTTCGTCGACGAGAGCCACGTGACCATCCCCCAGATCGGCGGGATGTACCGCGGCGACCGCGCCCGAAAGGAGATCCTCATCGACTACGGCTTCCGCCTGCCCTCGGCGCTGGACAACCGTCCGCTGAAATTTGAGGAATTCGAGCAAAAGATCAATCAGATCATCTACGTCTCGGCGACCCCCGGCGACTACGAACTGAACCGTCACCCCCGCATCGCCGAGCAGATCATTCGCCCGACGGGCCTCCTCGACCCCAAAATCGAGGTGCGCCCCATCGCCGGCCAGATCGACGACCTCACCGCCGAGATCCGCGGCCGTATCGAGAAGAACGAGCGCGTCCTCGTCACGACGCTGACGAAGCGCATGGCCGAAGACCTCACCAAATATCTTCAGGAGCAGGGCATCAAAGTCACCTACCTCCATTACGACGTCAAAACGCTGGAACGGACGGAGATCATCCGCAATCTGCGGCTGGGCACCTACGACGTCCTCGTCGGCATCAACCTGCTGCGGGAAGGTCTTGACCTGCCGGAAGTTTCCCTCATCATCATCCTCGACGCCGACAAGGAGGGCTTCCTCCGGGCGGAGCGTTCGCTGATCCAGACCATCGGCCGGGCCGCCCGGAACGACCACGGCACCGTCATCATGTACGCCGACCGGGTGACCGACTCCATGCGCCGGGCCATCGACGAGACGGCGCGCCGCCGCGAGATCCAGCAGGCCTACAACGAGGCGCACCACATCACGCCGAAGACCATCATCAAGGATATCCGCGACACCCTGGCCGTCACCTACGAGGAAAAAGGCAAAGAACAGAAGCTCTCCCAGTGGGTCAGAGACAAAAAGAAGCGGGAACGGGCCATCGCCTCCCTGGAAAAGGAAATGCGCCAGGCCGCGAAACGCCTCGATTTCGAGCACGCCGCGGAGCTCAGGGATATGATCATGGAGCTCCGGGCCGCCGCCAGAGGCCACCAGAAAACAGAAACCGAGACAGAACAGGAATTTTAACCCATGGATGAATTTATCACGATCAAAGGCGCCAGAGAACACAACCTGCAGAACATCGACGTGCGGATCCCCCGCGACAAAATGGTCGTCATCACCGGCATCAGCGGATCCGGCAAGAGCTCTTTGGCCTTCGATACGATTTACGCCGAAGGACAGCGGCGGTATATGGAAAGTCTGTCCTCCTACGCCAGAATGTTCCTGGGACAGATGGAAAAACCCGACGTCGATTACATCGACGGTCTCTCCCCGGCCATTTCCATCGACCAGAAAACGACAAGCAAGAACCCGCGTTCCACCGTGGGCACGGTCACGGAGATCTACGACTATCTCCGCCTGCTCTACGCCCGGGTCGGACATCCCCACTGCCCCAACTGCGGCAAACCCATCCGCCGCCAGAGCGTCGATCAGATCGTCGACGCCGTGAAGGCGCTGCCGGAACGGACGAAGATCCAGATCCTCGCGCCGCTGGTCCGGGGCAGAAAGGGCGAGTATCAAAAGCTCTTCGCCGACGCGAAGAAAAAGGGATTCGTCCGCGTCCTCGTCGACGGCGAACTCCGCCGCCTCGACGAGGAAGAGGAAATCACCCTGAAAAAGCAGGTCAAACACAATATCTCCATCGTCGTGGACCGTCTCGTGATCCGCGACGGCATCGATCAGCGCCTCACCGATTCCGTGGAACTGGCGCTGGAAGAAGCCGACGGCCTGATGGAAGTGGAGGTCATCGGCGGGGAAACGATGATGTTCAGCCGCAACTTCGCCTGTCCCGACTGCGGCATCAGCATCGGCGAGATGACGCCGCGGATGTTCTCCTTCAACAATCCCTTTGGCGCCTGCCCCGAATGTGACGGCCTCGGCTTCACGATGAAAATCGATCCCGACTTCATCATCCCGGACAAAAGCCTCTCCATCAACGAAGGCGCCATCCTGACGCTGAACATCGGCAATATGTACGGCTGGTACTACCAGTGCATCCAGTCGCTGGGGAGGGAATACGGATTCAGCCTGGACACACCGATCCGCGATTTCACAAAGAAACAGCTGGACGCGCTGCTTTACGGCATCGGCAACAAAAAGATCAAAGTAACGTTTAACCATCACAGCGGCGAGCGCCGCACCTACAACGCCGGCTGGGAAGGGCTGATCCCCAACTACGAGCGGCGGCACCGGGAAACGAATTCCAACTACATCCGGGAGGAATTTGAAAAATACATGTCCTTCAAGCCCTGCCCCGTCTGCGGCGGCGCGCGGCTGAAAAAGGAAAGCCTGGCGGTGACCGTCGGCGGCGTCAACATCAAAGACGTCTGCGATTATTCCGTCGGCGAGGCGCTGGCCTTCTTCAACCGCCTGGAGCTGACGGAACGGGAAAACTACATCGCCAGACAGGTGCTGAAAGAGATCCGCGGGCGGCTCCGGTTCCTCCTCGACGTCGGCCTGGACTACATCACCTTATCCCGCAGCAGCGGCACCCTCTCCGGCGGCGAGGCCCAGCGCATCCGCCTGGCCACGCAGATCGGCTCCTCCCTGATGGGCGTCCTCTACATCCTCGACGAGCCCAGCATCGGCCTGCACCAGCGGGATAACGAACGGCTCATCGAGACCCTTCACCGCCTGCGGGACATCGGCAACACTGTCATCGTCGTGGAGCACGATGAAGACACGATGCTGGCCTCGGATTACATCGTCGATATCGGCCCCGCCGCCGGCGTCCACGGCGGCACCGTCGTCGCCTGCGGCACGCCGGAGGAACTGATGGCTGCCGAAGGCTCCGTCACCGGCGACTATCTCGCCGGGCGGAAGAAGATCGAACTGCCCCTGGTCCGCCGCCCCGCCGGTGACCGCTGGCTGGAGATCATCGGCGCCCACAAACACAACCTGAAAAACATGGATGTCAAGATCCCCCTCGGCCTTTTCGTCGCCGTCACCGGCGTCTCCGGCTCGGGGAAGAGCACCCTGATCAACGACATCCTCTACCATACCCTGGCCCACAAACTGAACCGCGCCAGAATCTCCCCGGAAAACTTCGCCGAGATCCGCGGTCTGGGACACCTCGACAAGGTCATCGCTATCGACCAGAGCCCCATCGGCCGCACGCCGCGGAGCAACCCGGCGACGTACACCGGCGTGTTCGACTTCATCCGCGATATCTTCGCCGAAAGCAAGGAAGCCAAGGCCAGAGGCTACAAAAAGGGACGCTTCAGCTTCAACGTCAAGGGCGGCCGCTGCGAGGCCTGCCAGGGCGACGGCATCGTCAAGATCGAGATGCATTTCCTCCCCGATATCTACGTCCCCTGCGAGGTCTGCAAGGGCAAGCGCTACAACCGGGAAACGCTGGAAGCGACCTTTAAGGGAAAGAGCATCGCCGACGTTCTGGAAATGACCGTCGACGAGGCCTGCGAGTTCTTCGCCAACATCCCTAAAATCTACCGCAAACTGAAAACCCTCCAGGACGTCGGTCTCGGCTATATCCAGCTGGGGCAGAGCGCCACGACGCTCTCCGGCGGCGAGGCCCAGCGCGTGAAGCTGGCCACGGAACTGAGCCGCCGCAGCACCGGCAGCACCATCTATATTCTGGACGAGCCCACCACGGGACTGCACAGCGCCGATATCGCCTGCCTGCTGGACGTTCTGAACCGCCTCGTCGAAGGCGGCGACACCGTCGTCGTCATCGAGCACAACCTCGACGTCATCAAGACCGCCGACTACATCATCGACCTCGGCCCCGAGGGCGGCGACGGCGGCGGCACCGTCGTCGGCTGCGGCACCCCGGAAGAACTGGCGAAAAACAAGCGCTCCTACACCGGGAAATTCCTCAAAGCGAAACTGAAGAAATAAAGGAAGCGGCATGAACAAAGATTTCTGGCAGGATAAACTGAATCACCTTCCGGTCCATCCCGGCGTCTACCTCTTTAAAGACGAAACGGGGCGGATCATCTACGTCGGCAAAGCCGAAAGCCTGAAATCAAGGGTGTCCTCGTATTTTCAGGACAGCCGCAATCTGTCGCCGAAAACCGTGGCCATGCGGGAACGGGCGCGGGATCTTGAGTACATCCTCGTCGATTCCCCCGCCGAGGCGCTGCTACTGGAATGCAACCTCATCAAGCTCTATCGTCCCCGCTACAACATCATGCTGAAGGACGATAAAACGTATCCCTATTTAAAGCTGACCCTGGCGGAGGAATTTCCCCGGCTCATCGTGACCCGCCGCTATCAGAACGACGGTTCCAAATACTTTGGCCCCTTCACCAACGCCAAGGCGATGCATGAGACCGTGGCGGTGCTGAAAAAGTGCTTCCCCCTCCGCACCTGCGGCGCGAAGATGGGGCGGGCCAAAAACCGCGCCTGCCTCAACTATGACCTCGGCAACTGCCCCGGTCCCTGCGTGGGGAAGATAACCAAAGAGGATTACCGCGCCCTCGTCGGGAAGATCGACCGCTTTCTCAGCGGCGACGGCACGGAGATCCGCCGCCTGCTGAAAGAAAAAATGGAAGACGCCGCCGAGCGCCTCGCCTTTGAGGACGCCGCCCGTTACCGCGACGAAATCGCCGCCGTCGACGCCGTTTTGGCCCGGCAAAAGATCTCCGAGGCGAACACCAGGGAAAACCGGGATCTCATCGCCGTCCACCGCGACGGCGACGAAGCCGTCGTCACCGTTTTCTGCGTCCGCGACGGGCGGCTTCTCGGTCGGGAGCACCGGGCCGTGGAGGGCTGCGGAGACCAGAGCGACGGCGATATCCTCCGCGCCTTTCTGCCGGAGTTTTACGGCGGCGACCGGCTGATCCCGCTGAAGATCTACTGCCGCAAAATTCCCGCCGAAAGCGAGATCCTGACGGAGATCCTCTCCCAACGGCGGGGCGGCCCCGTCCATTTCGTCATCCCACAGCGGGGCGAAAAGAGCCGCATGCTCCAGCTGGCGGAAAAGAACGCCGCCATGCTGATGGAAGAGGAAAAACGCAAAAAGAGCCGGGACGACAGCGATATCGCCGCGGCCCTGGAGCACCTCCGCGCCGCGCTGGAGCTGCCCTATACCCCCCGGCGGATCGAGTGCTACGACATCTCCCACGTTCAGGGCGCCTATACCGTCGGCTCAATGATCGTTTTTATCGACGGCAAGCCGAAAAAAGACCAGTACCGCCGCTTTAAGATCAAGACCGTCCGGGGCATCGACGACTTCGCCTCCCTCAACGAAGTCCTCGACCGCCGCTTCCGCCGCGGCATCGACGAGAAAAAAGCCGGCAAGACCACAGGGTTCGCCGACTTCCCCGACCTCTTCATCATCGACGGCGGCAAGGGACAGCTTTCCGCCACGCTAAAGATTAAAGAAAAATACCATTCGGACATTCCCTTCGTCTCCCTGGCCAAGCGCGAGGAAGAGCTGATGATCCCGGGGCGGGACGATTCCCTGATCCTCCCGAAGGGCAGTCCGGAATTTCATCTGATACAGCGCGTCCGCGACGAGGCCCACCGCTTTGCCATCACCTTCCACCGGGAGCTCCGCGCGAAGGGGCAGACCCACTCCCTTTTGGAAGATATCCCCGGCATCGGCCCGGCGCGGCAGAAAGCGCTGATGAAGCATTTCAAGACGATCCGCGCCATCGCCGCCGCCGACGTGGAGGAACTGGCCCTCGTCGACACGATGAACTACCCCGCGGCGGAAGCGGTCTCCGCTTTCTTCCGCCTCCGCGACCGCGCGAAAGAGAAAGAGTGACCCTACATGAGCTTATTGGAAGTACACGAAATATCCCAGACCTACGGCGATAAGTCGCTCTATCACAACGCCTCCTTTCGCCTGTTCAAAGGCGAGCACATGGGCCTTGTGGGCCAGAACGGCGCCGGGAAATCCACGCTGATGAAGAGCCTCATCGGCGAGGTCGTTCCCGACAGCGGCTTCATCCGCTGGCAGAACAAGATCCGCGTCGGCCACCTCGACCAATACGCCAACGTCGATGAAAACGAGACCATTTTTTCCTATCTGAAAAGCGCCTTTCGGGAGCTCCTTGAAGCCGAACGGAAGCTGAACGAAGTCAACGAGGCGCTGATGACCCGTTTCGACGAGAACCTCGTCCGCACCGCGGCGTCGCTCCAGGATATGCTGGAGCGAAAGGAGTTTTACGCCATCGACAGCAAGGTACAGCGGGTCGCCGCCGGCCTCGGCTTAACGCCCCTCGGCCTCGACCGTCCCCTGGGCAAGCTCAGCGGCGGACAGCGGGCCAAGACCATCATGGGCAAGCTGCTTTTGGCCGACGTCGACGTGCTCCTCCTCGATGAGCCCACCAACTTCCTCGATACGGAACACATCGAATGGCTGACGAAATACCTGAAAAATTTCAAAGGCGCCTTCATCATCATCTCCCACGACGACCGCTTTTTAAACGAGATCTGCACCTGCATTCTGGATGTGGAATTCGACGTGCTCAAACGCTATAACGGCAATTACGACGATTTCATCCGCCAGCGGGAGCAGCTGGAAGTGGAATACGTCCGCGCCTATGAGCATCAGCAGAAGGAGATTCGGAAGGCCGAGGACTACATCAACAAGAACAAAGTCCGGGCCTCCACCGCGGCGATGGCGAAAAGCCGCCAGAAAAAGCTGGATAAAATGGAGCGGATCAGCGCCCCGAAGCACCAGAACAAACCGCGCTTCAAATTCCCCTTTGCCTCGATCTCCACGACAAAAGCGCTGGAGACGAAGGATCTCGAAGTCGGTTACTACTATTCGCTGATGCCCGGCGTTTCCCTGGAGCTCACCACCGGCACCAAAAACGCCGTTGTCGGGTTCAACGGCATCGGCAAGAGCACCTTTTTAAAAACACTGGTCGGGGAAATACCGCCCCTGAAAGGCGATTTCACCTTTGGGGAGCGCACCGTCGTCGGCTACTACGAGCAGGAACTCGTCTTTGAGGACAGCGGCAAAACGCCGCTGGAATTCATTCTCGACCTCTTCCCGAAAATGTCGGTCAAAGAAGTCCGCACGGCCCTCGCCCGCTGCGGCATCGTCGCCGAGCACATCGACCGACCCATCTCGACGCTGTCCGGCGGCGAGCAGAGCAAGGTGAAGCTGTGCCGCCTGACGCTGTTTCCCACCAATTTCCTGATCCTCGATGAACCCACCAACCACCTTGACAGCGACGCCAAAGACGCCCTCCAAAAAGCCATTGTCCATTTTCCCGGCACCGTTCTTTTCGTTTCCCACGATCCTCATTTTTATGAGACCTGGGCGGACAGCGTTTTCGACATTGAGGAACATATCATCCTCAGCGACTGAACAGCAGAACGGCAGAAATGTATAAATATGCATATCATTCAGACGCCGACCGAATAGACACAGCATCTTTCCGCATACAAACAATTATTAAAACCGTGTCCCATCTATTTGCGTTTGTTTCTGTTTTTGTATTTTGATCTATTGGTGAATGTTTATTTATTTCTTAAAAAAATACAAATTTTTTGATTGACAAGTTCTGTACATTTCATGTATAATAATACGTAGGGATGGAGAAAAAAATAGCGAAGGAAGAAAGGAGCGAAACACAGCTTTCACTTTGGTAGAAAGGGAAGATGCACTATGATCAACCGAAAAAAAAGGAATGAGGAGATCCTTAACGCGTGTATCGACGTCTTTTATGAAAAAGGCATCGAACAGGCGACCATGCGCACATTTTCCGAAGCCACAGGACATTCACCGGCGACCATCTATCAGAGCTTTAAGGATAAACGGGAAATAGTAACGAACTGCCTCTTTTTCTGCATTGAAAAAAGAAACCAGCTTGGCTCCCGGCTCATGGAAAAGAACATCAATACACCGGAAAAATTCATCGACGACTGCGAAAAAGAATTTGACGAAATGAAGAAGCTCTCGTTTGTCATCATCAGCATTCTCACCTCCCCCTATTTCAGGGGTCTGAAAGAAGAGCTGGCGGAAGCGATCGCTCCGTCCATCGAACATTTCAAACGGTGTTTTGACGGCGAACTGAGGACAATGCTGCTGCTGTATTTCAGCGCCATGCTCAACTGCTGCATTGACGGAAACGAAGAGTTTTACCAGAATCAAAGAGATTTCATCCGGAACAGGATCGTCGAGATCACAAAGGAATGAATTTTCCCGCAGCTGTTTAAAAGAGTTACAGAAGGTTTCGTTCTTTAAACGTCAACCTCATAATAAATAAATGGAACGGCGCCGCGAATCGCGGCGCCGTTCTTTAAGTTGTTTTTTTTGAAAATTCAATCTTCTTTGATCATGTCGGCGATGGTGATATGATCGTCATCGTCGGGGGTATAGGAAGGAACTTCCGCTTTCGGTTCGCGTTTTTTCGCGGGGGCTTCGGTCTGTTCGGGACGATCCATCGTTTCCTTAATGGAAAGGCTGATCTTTTTGCTGTCCAGGTCAAAGCCGAGGATCTTCACGTTGACGATGTCGCCGGGGGTCACGGCGTCTTCGGTCTTGGCGACTCTGCCCCAAGCCAGCTGGGAGATGTGAACAAGGCCTTCCACGCCGGGTTCGAGCTGAACGAAAGCGCCGAACGTGGCGGTGCGGACGACTTTGGCTTCAACGATGGCGTCAACGGGATATTTTTCCGGAACGAGGCTCCAGGGATCGGGAATCAGCTGTTTCAGGCCGAGGGAGATCTTCTGGTTTTCCTTGTCGACATTGAGCACATAGACATCGATTTCGTCGCCGATGTTGAGGATTTCGGAGGGATGGTTCACGCGATACCAGGCCATCTGGGAAACGTGAAGCAGACCGTCGACGCCGTCGAGATCGATGAACGCGCCAAAGTTGGTGATTCTCTGAACGGTACCGCGTCTCACCTGGTCTTTTTCGATTTCATCCCAAACTTTCGCCGCTTTAGCGGCTTTTTCTTCTTCCAGGAAGGCTTTTCTGGAGAGGATCAGTTTGTTGTGGCCCTTATCGCATTCCAGCACTTTGAAGTTGATGGTCTGGTCTTTGTATTTGTCGAGCTGGCTGACGAAGCCCATTTCCACGAGGGAAGCGGGGACAAAGCCTTTGAGGCCGACATCCACAAGGAGGCCGCCTTTGACGACGTCAAGGACTTTCCCTTCGAGAACGTCGCCGTCTTCCATGGCCTGCGCCAGTTTTTCCCAGGCGATGTCGACATCCACTCTCTTTTTGGAGAGGAGGGGATGACCGTCTTCGTTTTCTCTCTTGATGACGATCACTTCAACGGGATCGCCTTCTTTGAACAGTTCGGTGATGTTTTCCGCTTCGGCGGGGGTCAGTTCGGATTTGGGGATGATCCCTTCGCTCTTGGCGCCGATGTCGACCATCAGTTCGCTGTCGGAAACTTTG
This sequence comes from uncultured Bacillota bacterium, assembly GCA_902796855.1. Lineage (GTDB taxonomy): Bacteria > Bacillota > Dehalobacteriia > UBA7702 > UBA7702 > UBA7702. The sequence goes on from CADBQN010000049.1 coordinate 52,087, forward strand.
ATGATGGTGCCGGACAGTCTTTCGCCGCGGCGGACGATGGCGATGTCCTTGCTGTAAGCGGCGTAAGTGGCGGCCATGGTTTCTTCTTCGGGTTCTTCCTGAGCTTCTTCCGCTTCGGTGGGTTCTTCAGCGGGTTCTTCAGCCGCTTCTTCCGTTTCGGCGGGCGCTTCGGCCGCTTCTTCGGTTTCGGCTTCGACTATTTCTTCGGCTGCCGTTTCCACAGCCGCTTCCTCCTTTACTTCGCTTTCGGCGGTTTCGACTTCATTCAGAATCTTCTCTTCCATTACTACAGTGTCCTCCTTCATTTTTTCAAGCACCTCCTCGATAATCCAATCGGGAGTCGATGCGCCGGCGGTTACGCCTATTTTTTCCGCATCTTTAAAAAATATATTATCAATATCAAAAACAGATTCAATCACAGCGGTCCTCGCGCCGTTGGCGGCGGCAATCTGTGCCAGCTTCCCGGTGTTGGCGCTGTTTTTTCCGCCGACGACGAGAACGATATCGACGGTTTTGGCGATGGCGGCGGCTTCTTCCTGCCGTTCCACCGTCGCTTTGCAGATCGTGTGGTTCACCACGACCTTCTCCGCTTGGGAGCGGATGTACGCGACGACTTCCTCAAAGGCTTCCAGGGAATACGTCGTCTGGGAGAGCACGGCGACGGTGCCGTGATACGTATGCCGCTTCGCGTCGGCCAAGTCGCCGACGACGACGGTCTTTTCGCCGGAAAAGCCTCTCAGCCCGATGACCTCGGGATGATCCCGGTCGCCGACGATGACGACAAGATCGGCTTCCTCCCTGGCCTCAGCGGCGATGCGCTGCGCCTTTTTCACAAAGGGGCAGGTCGCGTCGATGATGCGGTACTCCTTCGCTTTCAGCGCTTCCATCACGTCGGGGGGAACGCCGTGGGAGCGGATGATGACCGTATCCCCGGTCAGATCCTCCATCCGTTCGGCCCAGCGGACGCCGAGACCGCTCAGGCGGTCGACCTCGCGCTGATTGTGGATCAGCGGCCCCAGGGAGCAGACCTCGCCGGCGGCGGACGCTTCCAGCGCCATGCGGATGGCGCGCTTTACGCCGAAACAAAACCCGGCGGTTTTCGCCATCGTGATATCCATACGCGCTCACCTATAAAAAATTCGAATCATTGAACAGAAATCCTTCTCAAAAAAGCGAGGTTTTTTCCCAAAAATTCCGACAAAATACGACTTCAGGGAGGTTCACATCTCTTCCAGCAGGAGCCTTACGGAATCTTCCTGTTTTTGGGTCATTCGTTCCAGCGTCTGGCGGCGCTTCTCCCCATCCAGGGATTCATAGGGAAAGGGCACGCCGACACGAACGCGGACCCGGGCGGCAAAGGGATTCAGCAGCCGGTGGCTGCCTTCCACGGCCATGGGGACGATGACGCACTCGGACTGGGAGGCGATGAAGCTGACGCCGCTTTTAAAGGGCAAAAGCTTTCCGTCGGCGGAGCGGGTCCCCTCGGGGAAAACCCCTAAAATACCGCCGTCATCCAGAACGTCAATGGATTGGCGCAGCGCGGCGCGGTCCATGTTGTCCCGGTCGATGGGGATGCATTTTAATTTTGTCAAAAACCAGCTGGGGATTTTTTTCGCGAACAATTCTTTTTTGGCGAGGAAAGCGACGGGCCGCTTCACCGCCAGACCGACGGCGATGGGATCGAACGCGTGACGATGATTGGCAATGAGCACCAGCGCTCCGTCTTCGGGCAGGAGCTCCCTGCCTTCAAAACGTATTCTCGGTCTCAGCAAAAAACGCGCGATCCCGCATACCACCTTATAAAACATCGGCTGTTTTTTCCTTCCATAGGGCAATGATGGCCCGGCATACCTCAGGGATCGTCATCGACGTCGAATCGAGGAGAACGGCGTCGTCCGCCCGGCGGAGCGGGTTCAGCTCCCGGGTGGAATCGAGCTCGTCGCGGCGGATCACGTCGGCAATGACGTCTTCTTCCGTCATGTCGAGGCCGATCCCCTTTTCCCGCCATTCCAGAAAGCGGCGGTGTCCCCGCTCCCGAGCGTCGGCGGTGAGGAAGACCTTCAGCAGCGCCTCCGGCAGGACATACGTGCCGATATCGCGGCCGTCCATCACGACACCGCCGTCCTCGGCGTAGCCTCTCTGTAATAATACCATAGCCTCACGCACGCCGCGGTAACGGCATACCGCCGAAACGTTGGCCGTCACTTCGGTGCCGCGGATGGCCTCGCTGATATTTTCGCCATCCATAAAGATAAGGGGCAGACCGTTTTCGGCAATCAGGCGGATATCAGCGGATTCCGCCGCGGCCGTAACGGCTGCCTCGTCCTCAACATCTACGTTCGCGCGCAGGGCTTTCAGCGTACACGCGCGATACATCGCACCGGTATCAATGTAGCGAAAGTTCAGTTCGTCGGCGACGAGCCGGGCGATGGTGCTTTTCCCCGCACCGGAAGGGCCGTCGATCGCGATGGCCTTTTGCAACACATAACACCAGCTTTCCCAATTTAAGGTCTTTATATAGTAATATTATAACCGATTTCCATAGTATTGTCCAACAAAAAATTGTTTTTTTGTTGATTTTATTGACCTGTTTATCTAATCACTGAAAGGCCACCGTTCCCCATTTGGTGTAGCCCGCGCCGGTCCGTATCTCTTGGGGGAGGCGCTCTCTGTCGACGCCTTCGGGATACTCCGCGACGACGAGGACATCACCGCCGCGGCTCTCCAAAGAGAGGGTGTCGCCGTCGGCGACGCGGATCGTCAAAATCCCCCGTTCAAAACTGCCGACGGATTTGCCGTTGCGGAGCAAGACCGCGTCGGAACCGACGCCGTCCCCCGTCTCCAGCGTCAGATAAGCGCTGAGGCCGTTCAGGGCGGCGTCGGCGCCGGCGACACGGCTTTGCAGATCGGTAAAGACGGCGCCGATGCGCTCCGCCCGGAGTTCCTCCGCCGCGCCGTCGTGAAAAGCGAAATACCCCTGCACGGTGACGAGAAGGGAAAACATAACGGCGCAGACGGTCAGAAAATAAGCTCTTTTCATCATGGTATGCCGCTCCTTTCCGGATATGACTGCCCTTAGTATGCCTTTTCCGCCGCGTTCTATGCCGCCGCGAATTATACATTTATGCGTCAAAAAACGCATATTTTTTGACCGACGGCGGCGGCCGCGGCGGTTCCCGCCGAAAAAACGGCGACACCCCTAAAAAAACAGCGGTTTTATATGGATTTTCTTGACAAAAAAGGAAAAAGCTATTGCAATCGGAGGCGGGCTGTGTTATATTTATGCAAGCAAACAAAACCATTATCTGCAATTTACGGAGGAAGAAAAAAATGAAAAAATTATTGTGCGTCGCAATGATGCTGGCTCTGGCACTGACCTTCGCCGCCTGCGGCAGCTCCGCCGCCGACGATGAAGCCGCCGCCGGCACCGATACCCTGGTCATGGCCACCAACGCCGAATTCCCGCCCTACGAATACCACGAAGGCGGCGAAATCGTCGGCATCGACGCCGAAATCGGCGCCGCCATCGCCGAAAAACTCGGCATGGAATTCCAGATCGAAGACATGGAATTTGACAGCATCATCGCCGCCGTCCAGAGCGGCAAAGCCAGCATGGGCATGGCCGGCATGACCGTTACCGAAGAACGGAAACAGACCGTCAACTTCACCGATACCTACGCCCAGGGCGTTCAGGTCGTCATCGTCCCCGAAAATTCCGAAATCGCCTCTCCCGATGATCTGATGTCCGAAGGCCACGACTGGAAGGTCGGCGTTCAGGAAAGCACCACCGGCGATATCTACGCCACCGGTGACATCGAAGACGCGGGCTACGGCACCATCGAACGGTACAACAAAGGCGCCGACGCCGTCAACGCCCTCCTCTCCGGGAAAATCGACTGCGTCATCATCGACAACGAACCGGCGAAAGCCTATGTCACCGCCAACGAAGGCCTTACAATTCTCGACACCGAATACGCCGTTGAAGACTACGCCATCTGCGTCGCAAAAGACAACACCGAACTGCTCGACCAGATCAACGGCGCGCTGAACGAACTCATCGCCGACGGCACCGTTCAGAGCATCGTCGACAAATACATCTCCGCGGAATAAGTTTCGCCGGACAAAACAGATAAGATCAACATGAGGGGCGGAAGAATCCGCCCCTCACCGCATGTAATCAACCGGGAACGGTTCGGCGAAGACAAGGGGACGCCCCCTGCCGAACGGTTCCCCCGGGAGGGATGACACTTGAAAGAATGGCTGGCGGGGCAAAAAGCCCTGTTTGTTCTCAATTTCATCAACGATGACCGCTGGCGCTACCTCACCGACGGTCTCGTGCTCACTTTGGAGATCACCTTTTTCGCGCTGATCCTCGGCCTGACCATCGGGATCATCATCGCCATCATCCGCGCCACCCACGACAACGCCTACGAAACGATGTCGCCGGGGCCGGGCAAGGTGATTTTAAAGCTCCTCAACATCGTCAGCAAAGTCTATCTGACCGTGATCCGCGGCACGCCCGTCGTGGTCCAGCTGCTGATCATGTATTACATCATCTTCGCGACGTCCAACAACAAGATCATCGTCGCCGTGCTCGCCTTCGGGATCAATTCCGGGGCCTACGTCGCCGAGATCGTCCGCAGCGGGATCATGTCCATCGACAAAGGACAGATGGAAGCCGGGCGCAGCCTGGGCTTTAACTACGTTCAGACGATGACGGGCATCATCATTCCTCAGGCCTTTAAAAACGTTCTGCCGGCGCTGGCCAACGAATTCATCACGCTGCTGAAGGAAACCTCCGTTTCCGGTTACATCGCCCTGCAGGATCTGACCAAAGGGGCCTACATCATCATCGGCCGGACGTATTCCGCCTTTATGCCGCTGATCGCCATCGCGCTGATCTACCTGATCCTCGTCATGTTCTTCACCTGGCTCGTCGGCCGCTTGGAAAGGAGGCTGAGAAGCAGTGACCACTGAAAACAACGTGCTCATCGAAGTCAAAGACCTGGAAAAGCACTTTAAAAAAAGCACCGTCAAAGCCCTCAACGGCGTTGACGTCAAAATCAACAAAGGCGATGTCGTCGTCGTGATCGGCCCCTCGGGCTCGGGGAAATCCACGTTCCTCCGCTGTCTGAACCTGCTGGAAGTCCCCACCGGCGGACACATCTGGTTCGAGGGCCAGGAGATCACCGACAAGAAAAACAACATCAACAAAATGCGCCAGAAAATGGGGATGGTCTTCCAGAGCTTTAACCTCTTCCCCCACAAAAGCGTCAGGGAAAACATCACCATGGCCCCGGTGAAGCTGGGGATCATGAAGAAGGAAGAAGCCAACAGGAGAGCCGAAGAGCTCCTTCAGCGGGTCGGGCTGCCCGATAAGATCGACGCCTACCCCAACAATCTCTCCGGCGGACAGAAACAGCGCATCGCCATCGTCCGGGCGCTGGCCATGAATCCCGACGTCATGCTCTTTGACGAGCCCACCAGCGCGCTGGACCCGGAAATGATCGGCGAAGTCCTCGACGTCATGAAGGAATTGGCCCGGGACGGCATGACGATGGTCGTCGTCACCCACGAAATGGGTTTTGCCAAGGAAGTCGCCACCAGGGTGATCTTTATGGAAGACGGCAGGATCCTCGCCGAGAACACACCGCGGGAATTCTTTGAGAACCCCGAAAACGAGCGTCTGCGCTCCTTCCTCTCCAAAGTGCTTTAAAACGAATACAGCGTCATAAAAAATCCCGGAACCGGTTTTACGGTTCCGGGATTTTCGCGCCGCGGCGCTTTATTTCGCCAAATCGCGATAGAGGAATGTGACGATCTGACCGCGGGTGCAGGTGGCGTCGGGGCTGAACATCGTGGCGGAAGTGCCGTTGGTGATGTTGTTCGCCACGGCCCAGAGCACCGCGTCATAGTAATACGTCCCGCTCTTCACGTCGGTGAAGGGATTCTTGCCGCCGGCTTTGGGGGTGCCTTCCGTTCTGTGGAGGAAGGTGGCCACCTGACCGCGGGTGCAGCCCTGGTCCGGACCGAACGTCGTTTTGCTCGTGCCCTGGGTAATGCCGTTTTCCACGGCCCAGAGCACCGCTTTATAGTAATAGGCGCCGCTCTTCACGTCGGTGAAGGGATTCTTCGCCGAAGCCGGTTCCGGGCAGCCCTTCGCCCGCCAGAGGAACGTCACGACCTGACCGCGGGTGCAGGTGGCGACGGGGCTGAAATGATTCCTGTCGGTGCCGTTGGTGATCTGAGGATCGTGGTTCACCGCCCAGTAGACCGGCGTGTAATAGAACGCTTTTTCATCGGTGACATCGTCAAAGCGGAACGAGGTGCCGCCGGTCACCGTCACGTGGATGTTGAGCCGTTCGCTGTACTCCATCCCCTCTTTATAGGCGGAGACGCGAAAATACGCGTCCTCTGTCAGCGTTACCGGTTCCGTATAGGTCTTTCTCGCCGCCGTGTTCTGGCAGGGGCAGGTATCGTCCAGGGTGTAGAAGATCGTCGCCCCTTCCGTGGCGCAGGCCAGGCTGAGCTTGGTGCCGGCGGGGACGGTCACGTAATTGTCCTTGGGCGCGCCTGCGGAGAGGGCGGTCTCGCCGATGACCGCCGTGGGACGGGCCACTTGGTTGCTGTTGACGCTGATCAGCAGCGGCAGCGTCGTTTCAAGGCTCGTGCCTTCCACGGCGAGGGTCAGCTCGGTCATGCCGGGAAGAAGGCCGTTCACGGAGAAGGCCGCGGTGCCGCTTTGATCCGTTTTCGCGTTGACGGCGGTGACCTCGGCAAGAAGGTCGCTGTATCCCGCTGCCGTCACGTTCAGTCCGGCAATGGGCTTGTTTTCCGTATCCAGCACCCTGACGGTGACCCGGGGAACGGGGGCTTCCCCGACGAGCACTGCGATTTGACCGTTGTAGTTCATTTCCAGCTTGGCGGGACGGACCTTGACGGTGAGTTTGCCGCTGTCGTAATTGCCCAGCGCCCTGCCGGCGTAGTTCTTCAACCCTTTCAGCGTGAAGGAGACGGTATCCCCCACCTTCGGCGCGGTCTTCGGCGTCAGCCGCAGGATCTTGGCGTAAGCGGTCCTGCTCCCCTCGCTGACGGGCTCCGGATCCACCCATTTGCAGGTATAGCCGGAAACCGTCGGCACGGCCGTGTCCATATACTGGCTGAACAGGATTTCCACGTAATCGGGATAGGCGTTGACGGCGGTGACCTTCGGCGCGGCCTTCGACACCATGGCGGTTTTGAGCCCCATCCGCGGCGGCGGCACCGTCAGCGTATCGGTGGCGGCATTGTCATAGCCGTCCTTTTTAAAGTTCACCTTCCATTGACCCGTCGGCACATCCCAGGCGTAGGCGCCGTCTGCGGCGGTCGTTTGCGGGTTGACCTGATCGTAAGCGGCGGCGTCCCAGTTCTTTTTATTGCCCACATCGTAGATGGTGGCGGTGACCCCCGCCAGGAGGTTGCTTTCCACGGCCTCGTAAACGGTGCCGGAGGGATCGAGCTGGACGTTGAGATAAACGCCGTGATTGGAGCGGCCGTTGGTCTTGCGGCATTTACGCATGCGGTCAAGGGAGGCCCTGAGGTACCTCGCCGAGGCATCGTCGACATAACCGGCGTTGTTGATCATGGCGATATCGATGGCCAAATTCACGTCGAAAGCGGCTCCGGCGACAAGTTTATCATATGGCCCGGCAAGCTTGCCGCCGTAGGTGAAGACACCGTCGATGCCGTATTTGATCTTGGAGGAACGGCGCAGATAGCTCATCTGGGTGAGGAGCGCGTCGGCGCAGTAGCGTTCCCACTGCAGCGCTTTCACGCAGTCGTTGGAGACGTGATTTTTCGCGGCTTCCTGAATCTGTTCGTCGATGAGTTCAACATCCTTTTTCAGCTCGTCGATGGCTTTGTCCATATCGGCTTTTTTGCCGCTCTGCTGCCAGACCTGATAGGCCTTAAAGCCCTCCCGGGCGGCGGGGATCGCCTGGACCCCGGTCTTTTTCAGTTTAGCGACGGCGGCCTTCGCCTGCTTTTCCGCGGCGGGGCGGTCGGCGGCGTTGGGAAAGGCCTTGTTGACGGCGGCGCTGATATCGGCGTCGGAAACGCCGTCGATGCCGGGAAGGACATTGTCGGCGTTGTTGATGGCCTGTTCAATGGCGTGTTCCTTCGCCGGGGGAATATCAAAGGGTTCGTAGTCGAGATCGACCAGCTCGCCGTCGCTGTTCCGATAAATGATACCGGTCTGATCGCCGCTGCCGTCGGTCTTCGGTTTAAAGGCCGTCTTGCCGTCATCGCTGACGGTGTAGCCATCCTTTTTCAGCTGCTCGGCGTTGAAGTTCTGACCCGTCTTGCAGTCGACGCCGTTGTCGCTGAGATACTGCTGCCAGCCGTCGTATTCGTCGATGCCCTTCACGGCGTTGAGAGAGGCGGCTTTAAACAGATCCTGCAGGGCGTTTTCCAGATTGACGATGGCCTGCTGATCCTCGGCGGGGAGATAGCGGTACCAGATATACTCCGTGCGGACGCTGATGATATAGTTCCGCCCGAAGATATAGGGCATGATATCCTCATCGTCTTTGCTGACAATCTGCTGTCTCTTTTTCGCGCTGTCATCGGCTTTCGCGATGAGGTAATCAATGTGCTCTTTCCCCCAGGGGATGGCCTTCGGCGCGAAGCTGTAATCCACGTCGTAGCCGACGGGGACGAGAGCGGGGTCAAAGATATGGTCGCCGGCCTGATCCAGATAGAAGGTGCAGGCAAAGGTCTGTTCCGTGTCACCGTTGGCAAGGGATTTTTCTTTCACGACGGACATCGTTTCCGAGCGGGTGCTGCCGTCCATCATATAGAGATCGAGGATCGCGTCGCTTTCTAATTTTCTGCCGCGGAAGGTGGCGCTGAACGTCCAGTATTTGTTCTTTTCCTCGCCGTTGGCGATGTAGACGTAGCGGTTCCACAGCGATTTCCGGCCGTTTTTAACGCTGTCGTAACGAGTGCCGGCGTGAATGAAATACATTTCCGTCAGTTCCGTTTCGGCGGTGGCGTAAAAGACTTCCTCGGCAGCGGTGACGGTGTTGCCGCCGCTGCCGATTTTGGCGGTGACGTCGGCGGAAACGCCGGTCACCGTGGCGGCGGGCAGATTCAGCAGCCCGGTGGCGTACCCCTTCTTATTGGTGGTCCAGACAACGGCCTTTCCGTCGCCGACCTGGAGGGTCACTTTCGTTTCCGGCGCGGCGATGACGGTGGCGGAGAAGTTCTTCGCGGTGATCACCCGGGCGGGAACGGTGAGCTTCAGAGCGAACGCGTCAAAACCGGCGCTGCCCAAAGGCACCTTGACACCGCCGCTGGTAACGGCGGCGCTGAGGTTGTAGCTGCCGGCTTCCGTCGCCTTTACGGTGACGAAAAAGACGCCGCTGTTTTTGTCGTTTTGATCCAGGGAGGTGATGTTCACGGTCTTGCCGTAATCCTTCCGGGCGGAGACGACGGAGGTCACGGTGAGTCCCTTGGGAACGTTGATGGTAAGGGCGCTCGCCGGGTGATCGGCCGCCATCCGGTAATTCAGACGGAAGCTGATTTCACTGCCGACGGCGGCTTCGGTCACCGGGGAGAGCACATCGCCCTTGGCGACGAGACCGGCGAGGGAAGAGAAATCGGCCTTGGGCACGGAGAGGGACGCGGCGGCGATGTCCACGGCCTTCACCGTGACCGCCGCTTTCGCGTAAGCGCTTTGGGCGATGCCCATGGCGGCTAAATCGCTTTCGGCGGCAAGGGAGGAGAAATAGGGATTATCGCCAAAGGCGATGACGGTGTATTTCCCGGCGGGAAGCTCCGCCACCTCAAAGGAGCCGTTTTCGGCCCTGCCCGAGGCGGCGAGCGCGCCTTTGCCGTTGAAGACGACAACATTGGCGCCGTCCGCTCCGGCGCCGGAGACGGCGACCCGGAGGGAACCGGTATTCGACAGCGGCGTCAGCGCGCTTAAGGAGATGGTGCCGAGATTCCAGTCGGCGGTGAAATCTTTGGCCGCTTTGGTGTAGGTCTTATCGGCGTAGCCTTCCGCGCTGACGGTCACGGCGACGGCGACATTGCCGGGGGCTTCGGCGGAGAAGCTCTGACCGGAAAGGGCAGCGTCGAGAACTTTGCCGTCGGCGGCGATGCCGACGGAAGCGCCGGCCGGCAGCGTCCCGGTGATTTTATGGGGGATCACCGGCGGTTTTGAGGCGTCAAAGGGAAGGAATTTGACCTCTTCCTGCTCCGTCACGCCGTTTTCAAGCTCTTCCTTGTGCGTCCGCATCATCTCAAAGAAGGAAGGCGAGGTCTGCACCGTCATATCCCGGGGATAATAGATCGTTCCGGCGAAATCGCCCCAGAGAGTGCCCATTTCATATCCGTCCGTGATCTTGATATTTTTATTATAGATATAGTACGTCGGCGCGGGAGAATTCAGCCTGAACGTATAATATTTATATTCGCCGTCGGCAACGCCGGCAAAAGCCAGCCGGCTCAAAGTGTCAACGCGCTTCGGCAGGATGATCGTGGTACCCGACAGACCGGTACAGGCGGTAAAAGCGTTTTCCCCAATGGTCAACGCTTTGGAACCGTCCTCAAAGGTCAGGGACTTCAGCTTCTCCCCGCCTGCAAAAGCGCCGGCACCGATGGAGGTGATCGTCGCCGGGATGGCCAGTTTTGTAAACCCGCAGTCAGAGAATGCTTCCTCGCCGATGGTCGTCACCCACGGCGGCAGCGAGGCAAAGGCGGCGTCGGGAAGAGACGTACAGCTCGCGAAAGCGCGGAAAGGAATTTCCGTAAAAGCGTTATTGTTCGGCCAGGTGATACTCGTCAGTTTTTCACACCAACCAAAGGTTCTTTCCCCGATGCTCTCCAGAGAATCCGGCAGCACCAGCTTGGTAATGTTGCTCCCCGCAAAAACATCGTCACCAATGGAGACCAGGGTATCGGGAAGATTCAGCTCGGTGAGGTTTTCCGTGTCATAGAAAGCACTGTTTCCGATGGTTTTCGTATATTTCCCCAGCTTCAGCGATTTAAGATGAGCGCCGTAACCGTGACCGCTGTCCATCGCCATGCCGAAGGCGTAATCCGGAATATCCGTCACTTTATCGGGAAGGGACAGCTCCGTAATCTCACAGCCGGCGAAGGAATATTCGCCGATGGCCGTCAGGGCGTCGTCAAAGACGATGCTCTTCACGGAGAAACAGTCTTCGAAAGCGTTGTTCCCGACGGAGACGACGTGATTGGGCAGAACAATGCCGGTTTTCCCCGGCGCGGCGAAAGAGACCAGAGCCTCATCGCCGCTAAACGCGCTGTCCCCGATGGTTTTCAGCTGCGATTTACCGGTGCCGAGGGTCACCTTGGTCAGAACGAAATTCCGGAAAAAGGCGCGGCTGCCGATTTCCGTAACGGAATCCGGGATGATGATTTCCTTCAGGCTCCGGCATTCGAGAAAGGCGTCTTTCCCTATTTTCGTCAGCTTGCTGCCGGAAGCGAAGGTAACGGCAGTCATTTCATCATGACCGGAAAAAGCTCCCTCCCCCAGTTCCGTGACGTTCGCGGGAATCGTCACGCTGTTGAGGCATTTCGCCCACGAATAAAAGGTTCGGTTGATCACTTTCAACGGCTTGCCGTTGATGGTGTTGGGCAAAACGAGATCCAAAAGGGTACCTTCCCCGACATCCCCACCGATATTCTGCAGCACGGCATACGTTCCGGACTCGTCGGTGACCACATCGTAGCTGTAAACGAGGCCGTTGCTGTCGGTCCAGGTCTCCTCGGCGGAAACGCCGCCGGAAAACAGCGCCAGCAGCAGGAACACGGCGGAGAACACATAACATAACTTTCTCATTGAGTCATCCTCCTTGGCTTTGATTCGAATGTTCGGTACAGGGCGGCGGCGATCTCGTCAAAGAGAATCGCGGGGACTTCCTCGCCGGGGCCGCGGATATTGAGACGGGTAACCTCGGCGCCGTCCTTGAGAACGGCGGTGAGGTCCATCTCGCCGACGCGGCTGCCCTGGGCAAAGCGCAGAACCCCCGCCCGGCTGTCGGCCTGTTCCAGGAGAAAATCAAGCCGTTCCAGAACGTCGTAGATGGTGTTGAGCAAAATCACCTTGTCATAGGGGAACTCTCTCACGGCGGTTTTCATGTAAAACGCCCCCTTTCGGCAAAGCGGGACGGGCGGCCGCTCTCCCCGATACCGCCCGCCGCCGCGTCACCGTGTTTTATTTCGCCAGGTCGCGATAGAGGAAAGTGACGATATGACCGCGGGTGCAGGGAGCGTCCGGCGCGAAGGTCGTCGCCGAGGTTCCGGCGGTGATGTTCTTCGCCACCGCCCACAATACGGCGCTGTAATAATAT
>CADBQN010000050.1 GCA_902796855.1 uncultured Bacillota bacterium
AAGGGCCTGACACCTGCTCAACACAGATACCAGACCCTTCAGGTCGCTTAATTAAATCTTTTGTCTAACTTTTGGGGTTCACTTCATTTCATGGAAACAGGGGCTTTTCTTTTATTCCGGGTCGCGGTCGTATTTTTCGGCCATGGCGCGGGCGGCGTCCCGCACCCGCAGGCGCAGGCTTTCCGGGGAAAGCACCTCGCAGCTCATACCGTACTGCATCAGCCAGCAGAACATTGCCGCCTCATTGACGAGAACGGAAACGTCCACCGTCTTTTCGGTCTCGTTGAAAAAAGTAACGTCGGTGCCGAACCAGTCGATGATCTGGTCGACGGCGGACAGGTTCGCCCGGAAGATGACCCGGCGGCTGTCGCCGGAAAACATATAGATATGCTCGGCCATGTGCCGGGGCAGGTCGAGGCCGTGCTCGTTGCCGGGGATCTCCGTCACGGAGCGGGCTTTTTCCTCCTCGACCCGGGCGTTCTCAATGTGGTCGAGACGGTAATGGGCAATGTTGTCGTGACGGTCGGTGCAGCAGATCAGATAGTAGCGCCCGTTGGTGGCGGCGATCTGGAAGGGACTGACGACATAGCGGCTCTCCCGCTTGCGGTGGAGCTTTTTATCGGTTCGGTACTCGTTATACCAGAAGGAGACCTTTTTCCCGGCGGTGATGGCCTCGTCCAGCACCTCGATGGTATAAAAGATCTGGCGGCGGTCGCCGGAACGGGCGGGCATCGTGGCGATGTGACGGACGCGGACGTTGAAATAGCGGTCCGTCAGATTCATCAGCTTATCGACGAGTTTTTTGCACTGCCGTTTCGGGATGTTCTTTGAAAAGAGCACGCTGTCGATGATGAGGCGGAGCTCGCTGTACTCAAAATCGCGGCTCTCCATGTAGTAACCGCCGTCATAGACGATGTCGTAGCCCGCCTGGATCAGGTCGTTGACGTTCCTGGCGACGCTCTTGCGCTCCACCTCCATGTGGTAGCGCTTTTTCAGCAGGGCGACGATTTCTCCCTGGGTCAGGCGGTGTTCCTCGTTGGTCTCGCGGCGCAGGATCTCTAAAATGAACAGAACGCTCAGTTTTTTCGGCGGATCGGGGATCATGGTCAAAACCTCCTTTTCCCAAGTGTACCACGGCGGGAACGGGAAAACAATCCCTTTCCCGCCCTTTTGTCCCATTTTTGTCCCATGGGGTTCGGTATAATGATCTCAGTAAGAAAAAACCGGCGCCAAACAGAGCGCCGGGAAAGGAAGGTCCCGCCATGGGTTTGATTTTATGGATCGTTTTATTCAGTCTCTTTCTCCTCCTCGATCACTGGCTCGCCGTTCCGGAGCCGCAGCGCCGCCGTCCGCGTCCCGGGGAACGGCGCCGCCCGGCGCGGCGGGCCGCCTCCCTCCGGGGCTGACGCCGTTTTTCCCCGGCGCGGAACGCTCAGAAATAGAGGGGCGTAAAATCAAATTGTTCCACATCAAATAAGCCGCGGTCCGTCAGCTTGAGTTTGGCGACAACAGGCAGCGCCATAAAGGAAAGGGTCATGAACGGCGCCGCCATCGAAATGCCCAATTCCGAAACGCTCCCGTTCAGACGGCGTTCCTTTTCCGCCAGGGTCTCAACGTCCTCGTCGCTCATCAGTCCGGCGACGGGAAGCGCCATTTCCGCCAGGACGCGGCCGTTCTTCACCACCGCCATGCCGCCGCCCATGGCCGCGACGGTCTCGGCGGCGAACATCGCCTCGTCATCGTCGTTGGCGAGGATCAGCAGGTTGTGACTGTCGTGGGCCACGGAAGAGGCGATGGCGCCGGAAGTGAGGCCGAAGCCTTCAATAAGACCGTAACCGACATTGCCGTTTTTCCCGTAGCGCTCGGCGACGTAAAGCCGGCTGACCCCCTGTTTTGCCAGGGAATCCACGGGGTACACTGCCTTTTCGGTGATGATCTGACCGGGAAAGGCGCGGATGACGGCGGCCCTTGTTTCCCCCTCCCGGGGGAGAGGGAAGCGGAAGGGCTCGCCGCTCAGCCGAAAGGCGCCGAAGCGGCGTTCCTCCCCTCTTGTTTCCTCCCGTCGGTAAAGAACGCCGTTCTTCCAGACGTTCCGGATCTCAAAATCGACCAGGTCGCCGACGGCGACGAGATCGGCGAGATACCCCGGGGCGATGGCCCCTCTCCTTTTGAGGCCGTAATGGCGGGCCGGATTGATCGTGGCCATTTCCACGGCGCGGACCGCGTCCATTCCGAAGGCGACGGCTTTTTTCAGGCAGTTCAGCATATCGCCATGGGTGAGGATGTCCGAAGCGCTGATGTCGTCGGCACAGAAACAGCAGCGGCTGTGGCTGTGGTCGCTGACGGCGGGGAGCAGCGTTTCGAGGTTCCGCGCGCTGCTCCCCTCCCGGATCAGCAGCGTCATGCCGTTCGCCAGCTTTTCCGCGCCTTCCGCCGCGGAGACGGACTCATGATCGCTGGAGATGCCGGCGGCGGTGAAGGCCGCCAGCTCCCGGCCGCCGCCCAGCGGGAAATGACCGTCAAGGGGGCGTTCCCCCGCCGCTTTCATTTTCGCCGCCGTTTCCCCGTCGCCGCCGAGTACACCGGGGACATTCATCACCTCGCCGAGGCCGAGGAACTCGGGATGGCGGCGGAACAGCTCCCTTGTGGCGGCGCTGTCCAAAACCGCGCCGGCGGTCTCCTTGTCGGTGGCGGGCACCGACGACGGTACCATATAGAAAATATCCATCGGAGCGTTTTGAGCGTCCGCCGCCATGAAGTCGATCCCCGCCGCCCCGGCGACGTTGGCGATTTCATGGGGGTCGGCAATCACCGTCGTGGTGCCCTTTTCAAGGACCGCCCGGCCAAAGGAAGCCGGGGTCATGTGGCTGCTCTCGATGTGGACGTGGGCGTCAATGAGCCCCGGGAGCAGATAAGCGCCGTCCAGATCGACGACGGTTTCGGCGTCGGCGGAGCCGAAATCGCCGACGGCGGCGACGCGGCCGCCATGGAGCAGCACGTCTTTTTCCTCAATTTCCCCGGTGAAAACGTTTACGACGCGGCCGCCGGCGAGAAGGGTCTCCGCCTTTTTTCGCCCGAGGGCGACGTCGATCAATGTGATATCCATACCATACCTCCCCCGCGTTTTCCGCTCCGCGGCGCGGCTTCCCGTTCTCTCATCTCTTTTTGGGAGCCCGCCGCCACGGAAAAGCGTGAAAAAGCAAATGCCTTTCGCCGCAAACGAAAGGCATCTTTGCCGTTTATGAACTTTTCGGAAACGGAAAAACAAAACGAATGAAAAAATGTGATAAAAGGGTAAAACATGAAAACATTAACTACGTATATATAATACCACATTTGTCCGCGGATGAAAAGCGTTTTCTGTTGGAAATAATTGTTCTTTTCCGTGTCCTTTTGGGGCGGGCGGCGGCCTACTTCACCGGCCGCATCACGCCGTCCTGCCCCACGGCGCTCTCCCCGGACAGCAGCAGTTCGCTGACAGGGACGATTCGATACCCTTCCTCTTTCAGCGCCGGGAGGATGGTTTTCAGCGCCTCGGCGGTGTGGTCGCCGTTGTTGTGCAGCAGCACGATGGCGCCGGGGGCGGCGCCGTCGAGGACGCGTCGGCTGATCTCCGCCGCCGACAGTCCCTGCCAGTCGAGACTGTCCACGGACCACTGTACGGCGGTGAGCCCCGCCGCCTCAACGGCGGTGATGACGTCGTCATTGTAATCGCCGAAGGGCGGTCGGAACAGCGTCGCTTCCCTGCCGGTGAGCGCTTTGACGGCCTCGCGGTTCTTTTCGATCTCCGCCGTCATCTCCGCCGGGGAGAGCTCGGTAAAATGGGGATGGGTCGCGGAGTGGAGGCCGATCTCATGACCGGCGGCGTCGATCTTCCGGACGAGGTCGGGATATTCGTCGATCCACAGATTGACGAGGAAAAACGTGGTCCTGGCATCGTTTTCCGCCAGTGCCGCCAAAAGTTCCTCCGTGTGCTCCGCGCCCCAGGAGGCGTCGAAGGAGAGGGCGATGGCCCGGTCGGAGCGTTCCACGGAATAGACCGGTTTCAGCCCCGTCGCCGCCGCCGGCAGCGCCGTCGGAACGCGCCCCGCCGCCGCGAAAGCCACGGTGCAAAGGAGCAGAAAGCCGCCGAGGCGCAGCGTTTTCTTTTTGATTCTGAGCACGATCATCGGCCCACCTCCGCTTTTTTTCGGGCTGCGGAACAGTATATGAAAAAAGCGGCGCGGGCAGACCGATTTTCCGCTTTTTTCGGAAAACTATGGTATAATACGAAAAAAGACGAAACGAAGGAGGGATTCCCTTGAACCTGCAGGATCTGTCCAAAGAACGGCTGTTGGAGCTGATGGAGATCTACGCCAAGAACTGGCTGGCCTTAGACGGCGTTTGGTTCCAGTCCGTCGAGGAAAAATTCGGCATGGAGGAAGCCATTTATCACGACGCCGAGGCGTGGAAACGCTATACCGTCATTGAGGCGAAGCGGATCAAAAAATTTCTCGGCCTGCCGGAGCGTCCCGGGCTGGACGGATTGGAGCAGGCTTTCGCCATGCGGCTCTACGCCAACCTCAACCCCTTTGAAGCGGAGCGGACGGCGGAAAACAAAATGGTTTTCCGTGTGCTCTCCTGCCGGGTGCAGACCGCCCGGAACCGGAAGAACATGGAGCCGTTCCCCTGCAGATCCGTGGGCGAGATCGAATACGAGGGCTTTGCCCGCGCCATCGACGACCGCATCAGGAGCCGCTGTCTCAGCTGTCCCCCGGACATCACCGACGATTCCTGCGGCTGCGCGTGGGAATTTACGATAGAAGATTGACCTTCCGAACATCCATACAAAGGGAAAGCCCGGCTCACGCCGGGCTTTCCCTTTAAAACACTTCTCAATATGGTGATGACTTACAGATTTTTCACGAAGAGACAGCGGATGGCGTTGAGCACCGCCAAGATCATCACGCCGACATCGGCGATGATGGCGACCCACATGTTGGCGATGCCCGCCGCGGCGAGGATCAGACAGAGGAATTTCACGCCCAGGGCAAAGACGATGTTCTGCTTGACGATACCGAGGCATTTCCGCGAGATCTTGATGGCCTTCGCGATCTTCATCGGGTCGTCGTCCATCAAAACGACGTCGGCGGCTTCGATGGCGGCATCGGAGCCCATGGCGCCCATGGCGATGCCGATGTCCGCCCGGGAGAGGACCGGGGCGTCGTTGATGCCGTCGCCGACAAAGGCCAGACGGCGGTTATCGCGGCACTCTTTGATCAGGTCTTCCACGGCGGACACTTTATCCGCCGGCAGCAGCTGGGCACGGTATTCGCTGATGCCCACTTCCGCGGCGACTTTTTTCGCCACGGGTTCGGCGTCGCCGGTGAGCATCACGGTCTTTTCCACCCCGGCTCTGCGGAGCTCCGCCATGGCCGCCTTGGCGTTTTCCTTCAGCTCATCGGAAATGACGATGTGGCCGCAGTAAGCGCCATCGATGGCGACGTGGATGATGGTGCCCACGTGGGAGCAGTCGTGATAGGGAACATCCAGGGAGCGCATCAGCTTGCTGTTCCCGGCGGCGACGGAGCGCCCGTCCACAACGGCGGTCACGCCGTGGCCGCCGAGTTCCTTTACGTCGGTCACCCGGGCCGGGTCGATGTGCTTGCCGTAGGCTTCCCGCAGACTGCGGCTGATGGGATGGGAGGAATGACATTCGGCCAGCGCGGCGTATTCCAGCAGTTCCGCCTCGTCGATGGGGCTGTGGTGCACCGCGGTGACGGCGAAATTCCCCTTGGTGATGGTGCCGGTCTTGTCAAAGGCCACGACCTTCACCTCGGAGAGCGTTTCCAGATAATTGGAACCTTTGACGAGAACCCCCTGACCGCTGGCGCCGCCGAGACCGGCGAAAAAGCTCAGCGGGATGCTGATCACCACGGCGCAGGGACAGCTGATGACCAGGAAGGTGCAGGCCCGGAGGATCCAGTCGCCCCAGAGCGATCCGACAGAGGCGTGACCGCCCATTCCGAAGCCCGTCACCATCACGAACAGCGGCGGCAGGATCGCCAGGGCCAGCGCGGCGTAACAGACGAAGGGCGTGTAGACCTTCGCGAATTTGGAGATAAAGTTCTCCGATTTCGATTTCCGGGAGGCGGCGTTCTCTACCAGATCCAGGATCTTCGCGGCGGTGGACTCGTCGAATTCCGTCGTGGTCTCGATTTTCAGCAGCCCCGTCATGTTAATGCTGCCGCTGAGCACGTCGCTGCCCTCGGAAACTTCACGGGGGAGGCTTTCGCCCGTCAGGGCGCTGGTGTTCAGCGCCGATGTCCCTTCGACGATGACGCCGTCCAAGGGGATCTTCTCGCCGGGCTTCACCACGATGACGCTGCCGATTTCCACCTCTTCGGGATCAACCCGGGTCAGAACGCCGTCAATCTCAATGTTGGCGTAATCCGGGCGGATGTCCATCAGGTCGCTGATGTTGCGGCGGCTCTTGCCCACGGCGTAGCTCTGGAACAGCTCGCCGACCTGATAGAGGAGCATGACGGCAACGCCTTCACCGTACTCGCCCAAAACGATGGCACCGACGGTGGCCACGGTCATCAGAAAGTTCTCGTCGAAGACCTGACGGTGGCGGATGCCGTTGAAGGCCTTGCGCAGGATATCGTGGCCCACCAAGAGATAGGGGATTAAAAACAGCAGGAACAGCCCCCATTTCGGCATCCCCACGGAAACGAACCCCTCTGAAATCAGATACAGCGGCACAAAGAAGACCGCGGCGATGATGATGCGGATCAAAAGATTTTTCTGCTTTTTATTCATTTCCCATTCCTTTCCAAAGCACATCGATCAGCCCCGAAAAAGACCGGCACAGCCGCGGCTCGGCTGTGTCGGTCTTCGCGTCGGTCAGAGATAGATTTCGCAGTCTTCCTCGACCTTTTTGCAGTTCGCGTAGACATCCTTCATCACGGCGGCGGCGTCGGCGCCTTCCTCAAACTCCACTTTCATTTTCAATGTCATGAAGCTGACGGTGCAGTCTTTCACGCCGGCGGTCTTTTTGGCGGCGTCTTCCATCAGATTGGCGCAGTTCGCGCAGTCTACGTCGATTTTATATGTCTTTTTCATCCAAATGGCTCCTTTTCGCTTTTTTTCGGTTTTGTCTCGCGGCTCCCTCAGGAAGCGGGCTTGATTTCCGTCGTCAGCCAGTAATAGTCGGCGGTGTGAATGTTGGCGTCGGTGATGCTGGTGTCGGAAATGAAGGAGCTGTTGTAGTAACCGTGAACGAGAACGGCGCCGTCATCGAGGAGGATCTGCTGCATCTGCTGAATCAGCTCGGCCCGTTTGGCGTTGTCGAATTCCGAAGCCAAAGCGTCGTAGCAGGCGTCGAACTCGGCATTTTTATAGTGGCACCAGTTGGCGTTGGCGTCGGTGCCTTCATAGCCGCTGTACCAGTTGGCCAGATATTCGGTGGGGTCGCCGTTGCCGACGGTGGTCCAGTTGGAGTCGCAGAGATCGTATTCGCCGTTGACCATCATGTTCCATTCGGTGTCGGAGTCGGTGGAGTTGACTTTCACTTCGATGCCGATTTCGCCGAGGGTGGACTGGATCGCTTCGGCAAAGTCGGAAAGGCAGCGGTTGGGATAGGTGATATAGTTCAGGGAGATGTTTTCACCGTTGATTTCGCGGATGCCGTCGCCGTCGCTGTCGACATAACCGGCGTCGTCCAGCATTTTAACGGCGGCGTCGGTATCGAAGGGATCGGGATCGGTGAGGTTGTCATAGCCGTAGTCCAGCGCGGAGGGAAGGACGGAATAACCGGCGGTGTAGAGGCCGCCGACGGTGGTTTCGCAGAGCGTGTCGTCGTCGATGGCTTTGAGGATGGCGTGACGAAGGGTTTCGTCGCTGAGGACGCCGTCCTGGTTGATGTAGGCAAAGCCGCAGCGGACGCCCTGGGCGATGGAGACGTTATAGTTATCGTCGTCGGCGAACATTTTCAGGTCCGCGGCGGAGGTGATGTTTTCAACGAGGTTGACGTCGCCGGCCTGGAGCGCCAAAGTTTTGGCGTCGTCGTCGCCTAAGTAGTAGACTTCCACGTTCTTAAAGGGCACTTCGCCGTTCCAATAGTTTTCGTTGGCGGTCAGCGTGGCGGAAACTTTCGGTTCGTAGCTGGTGAGAACGTAGGGGCCGGTGCCGATGGGGTTGGTGTCGAAATCATAGTCGCCGGTGGTGTCGAGGACCATGAAAACGGGGTAAGCGAGATTCTTGCAGAGGTCGGGCTGAGCGGCGTTCAGCTCAATGGTGAGGGTTCTGGCTTCGTTGTCGGCGGTCATCGTCTTGTAGTCGATGAATTTCCGCGGCGTGGAAGTACCTTCCTCGTTGCCGAAGATATCCTCAAAGCAATCGATGACGCTCTGCGGCGTCACGTCGTTGCCGTTGGAGAATTTCACACCGTCACGGATATGGAAGACCCAGGTGATATGGTCTTCGGTGGAATATTCGTCGCAGAGGTTCGGCTGGACGGTCATGGTATCGTCAAAGTTAAAGAGGCATTCGCCGATGCCGATGCGCATATTGTCCCAGGCGGCGTTGATCTGGTCGCCGGGATCCAGCGTGTCGGCGTAGCCGAAGCAGCCGAATTTCAGGGTGTCGCCGTCGGCGGCGGAAGAAGCGCCGCCGTCTTTGCTGCCGCAGCCGGATACCATGGCCAAAACGAGCAGCGTTCCGAAAAGCATTGTCAAGAACTTTTTCATCTTTCGATTCTCCTTAATCTCATTCATTTTTCCGTTCTCCGCGGAGAGCGGAACGCGTTATGGATGAGACCCCTTTGTTTCCGTCTTCGGCGGCCTCCCAAAAGGAGGGCCCTCCGCCGAAAGGACGGTTCGCCGCCGCGGATCCCCAGCGCCGGGACTGCCCGCGGACAGCGGCGGATATCTGAATCTTCTTTTTTCTCTCAACCTCCTCCCGCGTGTTGTTCCATCGGTGTGCGTCTATCAATCAATTTTGTTTATCAGTATAAATGGCAGGCGACGCTGTGCCCTTCTTCCATCCGCTTCAACGCGGGGTTTTCCTGTTTGCAGATGTCCCTGCACCGGTCGCAGCGGTTCTGGAAGGGACAGCCCACCGGCACGTCCAGAGGACTGGGAGCCTCGCTTTCGATGCTCTCGATCTTTTTGGAAAAATCCATGTTCAGGTCAAAGATCGCACCCAGCAGCGCTTTGGTGTAGGGATGGAGCGCGCCGTCGTGAATCTTTTCCGAAGGCAGGACTTCCACGATGTTGCCCAGATACATCACCGCCGTGCGGTGGGAGAGCTGGCTCACGAGAGCCATATCGTGGCAGATAAAGCCCATGGCGATGTTCTTCTTTTTCTGGAGCCCCACCAAAAGTTCCACGACGTTTTTCTGCACCGACACGTCCAGAGCGCTGGTGGCTTCGTCGCACATAATGACTTCCGGCTCCAGAGCGATGGCCCGGGCGATGCCGACGCGCTGGCGCTGGCCGCCGCTCATGTTGTGGGGATAACGCGAGGCGAAATCCCCGGGCAGATTCACCATTTCCAAAAGCTCCCTTGCTTTGGCCTCTTTTTCCGAGGGTTTGATGACGTTCAGGTTCAGCAGCGGTTCGCAGACGATGTCCCGGATCCTCATTTTGGGGTTAAAGGCCAGCGTCGGGTCTTGGAACACCATCTGGATGTGGCGGCGGTGCTGACGCAGTTTCTCGCCTTTGAGCTCGGCGATGTTCTTCCCCTTAAAGAGGATCTCGCCTTCGCTGGGATGGTCCAGAGAGAGGATCATCCGCATCAGCGTGCTCTTGCCGCAGCCGCTTTCGCCGACGATCCCCAGCGTCTCACCGGGGAAGAACTCCAAATTGATCTTATTGTTGGCCAGAAGCGTCCGCCCGTCGGAGGCGGGGAACCTTCTGGTGACGTTTTTTACCTGTAAAACCGGTACTCTATCAGACATAGCGCAGTCCCTCCAACGTTGGCACGGAGCGCATCAGCTCCCGGGTATACTCGTCGTCGGCGTGATGGAGGATGTGGTCCCGATCCCCTCTGTCCACGACTTTGCCGTTCTGCATCACGACGATCTCGTCGCCCATGTAGGCCGCGACGCCGATGTTATGGGTCACAATGATGATGGCGGTGCCGAACTCGTCCCTCAGCTCCATCATCTGGCGGACGATCTGCGCCTGAGTGGTCACGTCCAAAGCGCTGGTGGGCTCGTCGGCCAAAAGCAGCTTTGGCTCAAAGGTCATGGCCATGGCGATGCCGACGCGCTGGCGCATGCCGCCGGAGAGCTGAAAGGGATAGCTCTTCATCACGTTGTCGGCGCTGGGCAGGCGCATCCGCTCCAGCATGGCGCAGCCCATGTCCCAGGCTTCCTTTTTGGAGACCTTTTTGTGATTGCGGATGTAGTCCACGTAAAGACTGCCGATTTTGCGGATGGGATTGATCATGGCGCCGGAATCCTGGAAAATCATGGAAATGTGGCTTCCGCGGAGATCCAGCCATTGTTTTTTGGAATAGCCGAGGAGCGACTTGCCCTCAAAGAGGATGTCCCCCTCGGTGACGCGGCCGCCGCCGGGGAGCAGGCCGAGGACGGCCCGGATCACGGTGGTCTTGCCGCTGCCGCTTTCCCCGACGATGCTGACGATTTCCCCCTCTTTCATTTTGAGGGAGAAATTCTCGATGGTGGGCTTGGGGGCGTTTCCGTATTTGACCGAAATGTTTTCAATATCTAACAGCATATTATCCCCCCTCGCTTACTCGTCGCGGACGTCCATGACGTCCCTGAGGCTGTCGCCCAGCAGATTGAAAATAACGACGGTGACAAAGATCGCGAGACCGGGGAAGATCATCATCCAGGGGGCGTTCTGCATGAACACGCGGCCCTCGTTGAGCATCAGGCCCCATTCCGGCGTCGGCGCCTGGGCGCCGAAACCGAGGAACGACAGCCCCGCCAGCTCCAGCATCATGCCGCCGATATCCGTGGCGGCGGTGATGACCATCGTCGGCAGGATATTGGGGATCATGTACTTCCGCAGGATATACGACACCTTTGAGCCGGTGACCACCGCCGCGGAGACGTAATCGACATGGCGTATCTTCAGCACCAGGCTCCGGGACATACGGGCGTATTTCGTCCAGGAGACGATGGCGATGGCGATGATGGCGTTGCGGATGCTGGCGCCGAGGATCCCGGCGACGGCGATGGCCAGCACCATGCCGGGGAAGGAGATCATCATATCGGAAAGGCGCATGATGACGGTATCGACGGCCTTGCCAAAGTAACCGGCGATGACACCGAGGAGGCTGCCGCCGACGAAGATGATGGCCACCACCGTCAGGGAAGCCGCCAGCGATACCCGGCTGCCGTAGATGATGCGGGTGAACAGATCGCGGCCCAGCTTATCCGTGCCGAACCAGTGCTCCGCGCTGGGCGCCTGCAGCGCCCCGCCGAGATTCGCCTGGTAGGGATCGTATTTCGTGAGGACCGGCGCGAGGATCGCCACGGCGATGAGCCCCAGCGCCAGAATGGCGAAAAGCGTAAACTGCTTGTTTTTGCGGATAAATTCTTTTATTTTGCCCATGCCGTCACCTCTTTACCCGGATCCGGGGATCGACCCAATAGTAGGAGATATCTACAATCAGGTTGACCACCATGTAGATCAGCGCCACCCACAGAACGTAGCCCTGAATCAGATTGTAGTCATAAGAGGTAATGGCCGACACGGCCAGGTTGCCGAGGCCCTGATAGCTGAAGATCACTTCCACCACGGCGGTGCCGCCCAGCAGGGAGCCGAGGGACAGACCGAACATGGTGATCAGCGGCAGCAGCGAATTGGGAAAGACCTGCTTCCAGAGGATCTCCCGCTCCGAGGCGCCTCGGGCCCGGGCGCCGGTCACATAGTCCTGGTGCATCTCTTCCAGCACCGCCGTGCGCACCTGGCGCGTGTATTTGGACGACATGGCGAAGGCCAGCGTCACCGCGGGGAGAATGATCTTTTTCAGGCCGATCCCGGTGGACACCACCGGCAGCCAGCCCAGCACGATGCAGATAAAATACATCAGCAACAGACCGACCCAGAAGTTGGGCATCGATATGCCGAAAAAGGTGAAGCCCCTGACGATGTAGTCGATGGGCTTGTTGCGGTAGACCGCCGAGAGCATCCCCAGCGGCACCGATACGATAAGCATCAGCACCATGGCGCAGAGCGCCAGCTTCAGCGTGGGCCACAGCCGCGCCAGAAGCAGCTCCGCCACGGGCTTGCCGGTGGAATAGGATTTTCCGAAATCCCCGTGGAGGCAGTTGGTGAGCCAGTGACCGTACTGAACCAAAATGGGATCGTTCAGTCCCAGCTCTTCCCGGGCAGCCTGGAGCACCTCTTCCGAGGGCATGGTGCCCGAGGCGGCGTACATCGTCCGCACCGGATCACCGGGGGCGAGATACGTCAGCATAAACGTAAAGAAACTGATGCCGATGAGAACGATCAGGATCTGAACGATACGCTTTCCCAATTGTTTCCCTGTCATGATTTTTTCCTTCTTCCTTAGAGTGTGCTTTTATTTCATCCACAGTCCCCGGTTTGTGCGCGCGGGACAGAGCGGGAGAAACCAAAAGAAGAATGTATTCGCTTTTTTTATCTGTGTGAGACGGAAAAGTCTCTTGCGCCGCGCCGGGCGGGCTTTTCAGCTCTCCCGGACCGCCTCAAGGTCCGCCTTCGCCCGTTCTTTGCGGCGGCGGCGGAAGATGACGCAGAAAATGACGGCAAAAGCGACGGCCACCGGCGCCCAGGACTCCGGATAGACCCTGGCGATATCCTCAAGGGTGTGCGTGTGCTGAGCGAGGAGCGTCAAAAGGAGGATCCGCCAGCCGCAGAGGCAGGTGACGACGACCACCATGGACGTGAGCGCGTACCCCAGACCGCGGACGGCGCCGCCGAGGGTTTCCCCCAGAGCGGAGAGCCAATAGAAGGGCAGCGTGACCAGGCCGATGCTGATGGCGGCGGCAACGACATCGTCGCTGCGGATGAACCAGCCGAAAACGGTCTTGGGGAAGATCACAATGAGGCCGGCAATGACCGCCGTGACCGCGGCGGAAAAAAGAACGGCAAAGACCGTCCCCCGCCACAGCCGCGGATAATTCCCGGCACCGTCATTCTGGGCGACGAAGGTCGTCACCGTCTGACTGATGGCCATAATGGGCAGATAGACAAAGTTTTCCAGTTTGTAGTAGGTGGCGAAGGCCGCCACGGCGGTGCCGCCAAAACCGTTGATGTGGTACTGGACCATGACGTTGGAAACGGTGATCAGCACCGTCTGGATCCCGGCGGGGAGCCCGACCCGAAGGATGGAAGCCAATGTTTCCCGGTCGATGGCCCAGGTCACAAAGACCTTCATCGGGAAGGGATCGCTGCGCATCAGACCGGCGACGGTCAGCGCCGCCGAGAACATCTGGGAAAAGACCGTGGAAAAAGCGACGCCGTTGATGCCCAGGGGCACGACGATGAGGAAAAAGGCGTCGAGAGCGACGTTGAGAAAGCCGCAGATGACCAAAATCCAAAAGGGGGTGGAGGAGTTGCCCCTGGCCCGGAAAAACCCGGACCCCATGTTGTAAATGATCATAAAGGGCAGGCTCAGGAAAAAGATCCGCGTATAGCGCGTGGCGTCGACGAGAACGTCCGCCGGCGTGTTCAGCAGCGTATAAATCTGCGGCGTGAAGATCACCGCCAAAATCATCATCAGAACGCCGAAGATGAAGGCAAAGGACATCGAGGTGTTCAGCACCTTTTTGACTTTGGCCTCGTTCTTTTCGCCGACATAGCGGGCGGCGACGACGTTGGTGCCGACGGAAATGCCCATAAACATCCCGATGGCGCAGTAGGTGACGGTGCCGGCGACGCCGACGGCGGCGGCGGCGTGCTTATCGAGGAGGTTGCCGACGAAGAGAAAGTCCGCGGTGTTGTAGAGCTGCTGAAAGATGCTGCCGCCGATGAGGGGGAGCATAAAAAGGAGCATGCGGGGGATCATCGGCCCCGAGGATAAATCAATATTGCGCGCTTTCATCAACTTCATTGGTTCCGCTTCTTTCTGTTCCGTTTTCCGGTCTCCGCTTCCGCGCCGCGGCGAATAAAAAAAGATACCCGACAGTGTTCGACTGCAAGGTATCTTTCAAGATGGCTTTTCATCAATGCACACTGCGCTGGAATTGTGCAAAATCGCTCCCGTCCATGTATCTGACTTGACCTTTATAAAAAAGGCCGCACAGTGACCGGCTCGTGGGTTCTTACCCCTTTCCATGCGCGCTTCCCCTGAAACAAAGAGAAAACGCCGGAGAGCGAGTTTTTATGAAATTGGTTGATCAGCCCGTTTTCCGTAGGCTATCCCTACTATACTGAATCCGATATCGTTTGTCAAGGCCTTTTTTTAACCTTTTCCGCCAAAAAGGCATGAATTTCACATTTTTGCCGCAAAATCGACGCGGAAAGCGGTCGTCCCGCCGATGAAAATACCCCCGGCTTTTGCCGGGGGTACAAAAGATCGTTTCTTTTTACATGAACATCGGCGCGAAAACGAGGGCGACGATGGTCATCAGTTTCATCAGAATGTTCAGGGACGGGCCGGACGTATCTTTGAAGGGGTCGCCGACGGTGTCGCCGTTGACGGCGGCGGCGTGAGCGTCGGAACCTTTGCCGCCCATATGGCCCTGTTCAATGTACTTCTTGGCGTTGTCCCAGGCGCCGCCGGCATTGGCCATCATAACGGCCAGCAGGAAACCGGAGACGAGGGAACCGGCGAGGAGACCGCCGAGGGCTTCGGCGCCGAGGAACGGGATCAGACCGATGAGCAGCGGAGCGATGATGGCCAGAAGACCGGGAAGGATCATTTCCTTCAGCGCGGCTTTCGTGGAAATGGCGACGCAGCGGCTGTAATCGGGACGGCCTTTGCCTTCGAGGATGCCGGGGATTTCTCTGAACTGACGGCGGACTTCTTCGATCATCTGGCTGGCGGCGCGGCCCACGGCCTGCATCGTCAGAGCGGAGAAGAGGAAGGGAAGCATGCCGCCGAGGAACAGACCGGCGACGACTTTCGGGTCGAGCACGTTGATGATTTCGAGACCGACAGCCTGGGTGTAAGCGGAGAACAGCGACAGAGCCGTCAGCGCCGCGGAACCGATGGCGAAACCTTTGCCGATGGCGGCGGTGGTGTTGCCGACGGCGTCGAGGGCGTCGGTGATTTCTCTGACGTGGGGATCGAGTTCACTCATTTCGGCGATACCGCCGGCGTTGTCGGCGATGGGGCCGTAAGCGTCAACGGCGACGATGATGCCGGTGGTGGCGAGCATGCCGACGGCGGCAAGGGCGATGCCGTAGAGATTCGCGAAGGAATAGGCGATAAGGATGGCGATGACGATGACGATGATGGGCAGCGCCGTCGAGATCATACCGGTGGCGATACCGCTGATGATGTTGGTGGCGGTACCGGTTTCGCAGGATTCCGCGATCTTTTTGACGGGATTAAAATCGAAAGAAGTGTAGTATTCGGTCAGTTTGCCGATGATGAAACCGGCGGCCAGACCGGCGGCGACGGCGATGAAAGCGCCGTATTTATAGGCAACGGGGAAGGTCATCCCGTTGGTGGGTTCGGGGAGCAGACGGCAGACGAAGAACGCGCCGACGAGGGCGAGGATCATCGCGACGGCGGTGCCGAAGTCCAGCGCTTTCTGGGCGTTGGCCCCTTCGCTGGTGCGGACGAAGAACGTGCCGATGATGGAAGCGACGATGCCGCAGCAGGCGATGAGGATGGGAACGATGATGCCGCTGATGGTGCCGGCAAAGAAGGTGGCGCCGAGAGCGATGGCGGCGATGATGGAGCCGCAGTAGGATTCGTAAAGGTCGGAACCCATACCGGCGACGTCGCCGACGTTGTCACCGACGTTGTCGGCGATGGTGGCGGGGTTGCGGGGGTCGTCTTCGGGGATACCGGCTTCGACTTTACCGACGAGGTCGGCGCCGACGTCCGCGGCTTTGGTGTAGATCCCGCCGCCGACACGGCCGAAGAGCGCGATGGAGGAAGCGCCGAGAGCGAAACCGTTGATGACGGAAGCCCGGGTCACTTCACTCATATCGGGAACGAGGACGTAGAAAATCAAAAACGTGATGCCGAGACCGACGAGACCGAGACCGACAACGCAGAGACCCATGACGGCGCCGCCGGAAAAGGCGATGCCGAGAGCGGCGTTGCTGCCGCGCTGGGCGGCGTTGGCCGTGCGGACATTGGCTTTGGTGGCGATGCGCATGCCGATGTTGCCGGCGAGAACAGAGCAGAAAGCGCCGATCAGGTAGGGAATCGCGGTCAGCGGGGAGAGCGTGTCCTCACCGGAACCGGTGCCGATGCCGCAGCCGACGAGAATCGCGACGAGAGCGACGACGACGATGGCGATGATCTTGTACTCGCTGGACAGGAAAGCCATGGCGCCTTCGTGGATCGCGCCGCTGATTTCCTGCATTTTTTCCGTGCCCGGCGCCTCAGAGCTGACGCGGTGCGCGTGGTACGCGGCAAAAAGCAGCGCCAGAACACCGGAAGCCAGGGCGATCCAAGTCACGACATTGATGGTGAAAAATGAATCCATTGTTTCAACCCCTCCTATGGTGAATAAATAAATTATATTTAAACAGATTTAATAAATGATCGCAATGAGGAGCGTCAGCAAAAAGAAGACCGCGGCCAGCACCGTAGAGATTTTTGCCAACAGCTGGTCCAGTCCTTTCTTTTTCCCGAAAAACTGTTCCGAAGCGCCGCCGATGACACCGGAAACGCCCGCGCTCTTGCTGGACTGCATTAAAATAACGGCGATGAGGCCGAGGCAGACCAGAACGTCGACGATCGTTAAGAAAATATACATAGCATACCTCCATAAATATGTAACAGTGGTATTCTACCATATCCGCTACTCAAATACAACCAAAAAGCAAAAATAAACGCAAAATAATCAACAAAGACGAAAAAAAACCGGCCTACTTCCGGGAAACGCCGCCAAAAGGCAACGGTTCTCACACAGAAAGCGACGCCGGAAACCGCTTTTTCGGCGGTCTCCGGCGTTGGCTTTCTCAAAACGCGGTCTTATTTAATATTGTAGAAAACGTCCAGGCCGTTGTATTCCGCGGCGCCTTCCAGTTCTTCCTCGATGCGGAGAAGCTGATTGTATTTGGCGATGCGGTCGGTGCGGCAGGGCGCGCCGGTCTTGATCTGCCCGGCGTTGACGGCCACGGCGAGATCGGCGATGGTGGCGTCTTCGCTTTCGCCGCTGCGGTGGGAAACGACAGCGGTGTAACCGGCTCTCTTCGCCATTTCGATGGCGTCCAGCGTTTCGGTGAGGGTGCCGATCTGGTTCACTTTGATCAGAATGGCGTTGGCGGTGTCGCTTTCGATCCCCTGTTTCAAACGGGCGGTGTTGGTGACGAAGAGGTCGTCGCCAACGATCTGGAGACGGTCACCGAGTTTTTCCGTCATCAGCTTCCAGCCGTCCCAATCGTCTTCGGCAAGGCCGTCCTCAATGGAGATGATGGGATATTTGTCGCAGAGATAGGTGTAATATGCCACCATTTCCTCGGCGGTCTTCGCTTCGTTTTCGCTGGCCAGATGGTATTTGCCGTCTCTGTAGATTTCCGAGGAGGCGACATCGAGAGCGAGGCGGACGTCTTCGCCGGGGCGATAGCCGGCTTTTTCGATGGCCTCGACGATCACGGCGAGGGCTTCCTCATTGGTATCGAGATTCGGGGCGAAACCGCCTTCGTCGCCGACGCCGGAGAGAGAGCCTTTCGCTTTCAGCACCTTTTTCAGGTTGTGGTAGATTTCCGTGCCCATGCGCAGCGCTTCCTTAAAGCTTTCGGCGCCGCCGGGCATGATCATGAATTCCTGGATGTCAACGTTGTTGTCGGCGTGTTTGCCGCCGTTTAAGATGTTCATCATCGGCACCGGCAGCACTTTGGCGTTGACGCCGCCGATGTACTGATAGAGGGGCATATCGAGATAGGCCGCGGCGGCTTTGGCGGCGGCCAGGGAAACGCCGAGAATGGCGTTGGCGCCGAGCTTGCCCTTGTTGGGAGTGCCGTCCAGCTCAATCAGGGCTTTGTCGAGGGCGACCTGATCGAAAACGCTCATCCCGATGATTTCCGGGGCGATGACGTTCAGCACGTTATCGACGGCCTGTTCGGTCCCTTTGCCGAGGTAGCGGTCGGCGTCGCCGTCTCTCAGTTCCACGGCTTCGTGCACGCCGGTGGAAGCGCCGGACGGGATGATGACACGGCCCATCGTGCCGTCTTCCAAAAAGATTTCCACTTCAACGGTGGGATTCCCGCGGGAATCGAGGACTTCTCTCGCGTTGACATCATAGATCAAAGACATTGTGATTACACCTCATTTTTTTCTGTATGATTAAATTTAATACTGGATCGAATCAAAGCGGCGGCGTACCTGTTTATTCCGCCGGGGTGACGATGGGCACGCCGGTCATTTCCGTCGGCGCCTCAAGTCCCATCAGCGCCAGCAGCGTCGGCGCGATGTCGCAGAGCGCGTGCCCCTGCCCCTTTTCATAACGGCGGCGGCCGATCATGATATAGGGAACGGGATTGTTGGTGTGGGCCGTGTAGGGGCCGCCGTTCTCGTCGAGCATTTTTTCGGCGTTGCCGTGGTCGGCGGTGAGGAAAATCTCCCCGCCGGCGGCCAGCACCGCGTCGGTGATGCGGCCGACACAGCCGTCGACGAACTCAATGGCCTCGATGACGGCGGCTTCGTTGCCGGTATGGCCCACCATATCGGGATTGGCGAAATTCAGAATGATCACGTCGTGCTTCCCGGCGGCGATTTCCTTTAACACCGCTTCGGTGACGCCCGCGGCGCTCATCGCCGGCGTCTCGTCGTAAGAGGCCACCTTCGGCGAGGGGATCAGGATTCGCTCTTCCCCTTCGTATGGGGGCTCCACCTGGCTGTTGAAAAAGAACGTCACGTGGGCGTATTTTTCCGTCTCGGCGATGCGGAGTTGGGTCTTGCCCAAATTCGCCAGGTGCGTGCCGAGGTTGTTGACGATGGCTTCCTTCGGGAAGGCCACGGGCACGTCATAGGCGGCGTCGCACTGGGTGAAGCAGACATAATGCGTTTCGGGCAGGGCCTTCCGGGGGAACCCCTCGAAATCCGGGTCTTTAAAGGCCCAGAGCATTTCCCTGGCCCGGTCGGTGCGGAAATTATAGAAAATGATGACGTCGCCGTCTTTCACGACGGCGCCGTCGCCGACGGTGAAAGGCACGACGAACTCATCGGTCACGCCGTTGTCGTAAGACGCTTTCAGCCCTTCGGCATAGTCCGGGAAGTTCTCCCCTTCGCCGAGGGTCAGCATGTCGTAGGCGAGACGCAGCCGTTCCCAGCGCTTGTCGCGGTCCATGGCGTAATAGCGCCCGGAAACCGAGGCGACGCGGCCGACGCCGGTCTCCTTCATCGCCTGAGCGATCTCGTCGAGAAAGGTCATGGCCGAGGTGGGCAAAACGTCGCGGCCGTCGAGAAAGGCGTGGAGGGCAACGTCGGCGACGTCTTTTCGCCGCGCCAGCTCCAGCAGGGCGGCAACGTGGCTGATGTGGCTGTGGACGCCGCCGTTGGAGAGCAGCCCCATCAGATGGACGGTGGCGCCGCTGTTCCGCGCCTTATCGAGGGCCTCGCCGAGAACGGGGTTCTCAAAGAAGCGGCCCTCCTCAATATATTTCGTGATCCGGGTCAGATCCTGATAGACGACGCGGCCGGCGCCCATGTTCATATGGCCGACCTCGGAGTTGCCGATCTGCCCCGCGGGCAGGCCGACGTCGAGACCGGAAGCGTCCAAAAAGCCGTGGCTGTATTCCTGCCAGAGCCGGTCAAAGCAGGGCTTTTTCGCGGCGGCAACGCCGTTGCCCTTTGTTTCCTCGCTGTGACCGAACCCATCGAGGATCAGCAGCATCGTCGGTTTTTTTGCCATTAAATCTACCTCTTTCTCCGTTAACTTCATGTTTGCGGCGGACCGGGTTTATTCGTCGCCGTCGGTATACGCCGCCATGGCGGCGAAATCGGCGGGTTTCAGCGAAGCGCCGCCAATGAGCAGACCGTCGATGTTCTTCCGGCTCAGCAGTGACGCGGCGTTGGCCGGCTTGGCGGAGCCGCCGTAGAGCAGATACAGATCTTCCGGCAGACCGGTCTCTTTCAGGATTGACCGGATCATGCCCATCGTTTCGTCGGCGTCTTCCGGCGTCGCCGTCTTGCCGGTGCCGATGGCCCAGACCGGTTCATAGGCGAGGAAGAACGTTTCCTTCGTCAAAGCCAGGCCGCCGAGGGCGTTCTCGATCTGCCGGCGCAGCACCTGACCGTAGGAGCCGTCTTCCCGTTCCGCTTCGGACTCGCCGACGCAGAAAACGGGGATCATCCCCGCTTCCGTCACGGCAATGACTTTTTCCCGGAGGAACGCGTCGCTTTCCCCAAAATACTGCCGACGCTCGGAATGGCCGACGAGGCAGTAGCCGCAGCCGGCGTCTTTCAGCATCGCCGCCGAGACCTCGCCGGTATAGGCGCCGGAGGGCCGCGGATGGCAGTTCTGACCGCCGACGCCGATGGCGGTATCCTTCAGGATCGCCGCGGCGTCGGG
Organism: uncultured Bacillota bacterium; assembly: GCA_902796855.1. Taxonomy (GTDB): domain Bacteria; phylum Bacillota; class Dehalobacteriia; order UBA7702; family UBA7702; genus UBA7702. The sequence continues at coordinate 20,642 of CADBQN010000050.1, forward strand.
GACGGAGAGGAACGGCGGGAAAACGATGACCCGGTTTTCCCCTTCCTTCACCGCGGCTTTGATTTCACGCAAACGGGCGCTGTTTTCCCCGGGCGTGCCGTTCATTTTCCAGTTTCCGGCAATGATCTTCATGGGAATCACCTCTTTCGGTTTAAACAGACGGTGAATAGTTTCGCAGTACAGATAATGTAAACAGTGATTTTGCCGCGTATCAGCCTTCAGCGCTGTCCCCAACGCCGCCCCCTTTTTTCGGACAACACCGTTCGGGGCAGGGATGATGGCTTAGACACGGTAAAAGCGAACGGGCGCGGACGCGGGCTGCCCTTTTTGGGGCGCACGCGGTCGTGAACGGGCGATTTTGCCGTGTATCAGCCTTCAGCGCTGTCCCGAACCGCCGCGATGCCGGGCAACTCCTTCCCCTCGAGGAATTTCAGGGAAGCGCCGCCGCCGGTGGAAATGTGGCTGATGCCTTTTTCCATGCCGACGCTCTTGATGGCCGCGGCGGAGTCACCGCCGCCGACGACGCTGTAGGCGTCGGAACGGCCGACGGCTTCGGCAACGGCTTTGGTGCCTTCGGCGAAGCGGCTCATTTCGAACACGCCCATGGGACCGTTCCAGAGGATGGTCCTGGCGTCGGCCAGGGCTTCCTTAAAGGCGGCGACGGTCTTTTCGCCGATATCGAGGAGCTGATAGCCTTCGGGAATCTGATCGACGGCGCAGAGCGCGGTCTCGGCATCGTTGTCAAAGGCCGCCGCGGCGACGCCGTCGACGGGAAGCGCCAGTTTTTCGGCGTAGGGGCCTTCCATAATCGCTTTGGCGTCCTCGATGCGGTCCTGTTCCACCAGGGATTTCTGCATGTCATATCCCTTGGCGGCGAGGAAGGTGTTGGCCATGCCGCCGCCGATGAGCAGGCGGTCGACGATGGGCAGCAGTTTTTCGAGGATCTTGATCTTATCGGAGACCTTGGCGCCGCCGATGATGGCGGTCAGCGGACGGTCGGGGCTTTCCAGCACTTTGCTCAGGGCGTCGATTTCCTTCCCCAGCAGGAATCCGGCGTAAGTCGGCAGATAGCGAGGCACGCCGACGGTGGTGGCGTGGCTGCGGTGGTCGACGCTGAAGCATTCGTTGACGTAGACTTCGCCGAGGCGGGCAACGTCTTTGGCGAAAGCGTCGTCGTTGCCTTCTTCTTCCGGATAATAGCGGATGTTCTCACAGAACAGGATCTCGCCGGGACGCAGCGATTCGGCGCGGGCCACGGTCTCGTCGGAGAGAACGTCGTCGGCAAAGAGCACTTCCCTGCCGAGGAGCTTTGCCAGGGCGTCGGCCACGGGGCGGGTGGACATTTCCGGCACCCGCTTGCCCTTAGGGCGGCCCAGATGGGTCAGGATCACAAGGGAAGCCCCCTGCTCTAAGATGTAGTTCAGGGTGGGCAGACTTTCTTCCACCCGCATCAGTTCGGTGATGTTGCCTTCTTTGTCCATGGGCACGTTGTAGTCGGCACGGAGCAGCACGCGTTTTCCCTTTAAATCACAGTCTTTGATCGTACATTTTTTCATTGCGGAATATCCTCTTTTTCTGTTTGATCCAAAAAATAAAAAGCTGTATAACGTATATTACAGTGAGCGGAGAACCGCTCACTGTAATGAAATTTTTTCAGTTGCCCGCCGGTCAGATCCCTTTCGAGGCCACATAGGCGGCGAGATCGGCGACACGGTTGGAGTAGCCCCATTCGTTATCGTACCAGGCGACGATTTTCGCCATGTTGTCGCCGATGACCATGGTCGAGAGACCGTCGACGACGGAGGAGATGGCGCAGTGGTTGTAGTCGATAGAAACGAGAGGCAGTTCGGAATAGCCGAGGATGCCTTTCATATCGCCTTCGGCGGCTTTTTTGATGGCCGCGTTGATTTCTTCGGCGGTGGCGGGTTTCGCCAGCTCAACGGTGAGGTCCACGACAGAAACGTTGGGCGTGGGCACGCGCATGGCGAAACCGTTGAGTTTCCCTTTCAGCTGGGGCAGGACGAGAGCGACGGCTTTGGCCGCCCCGGTGGTGGTGGGGATGATGGAGGAAGAAGCCGTTCTGGCTCTTCTCATATCTTTGTGCGCCTGGTCGAGAATGCGCTGGTCGTTGGTGAAAGCGTGAACCGTGGTCATCAGCCCTTTGACGATGCCGAATTCGGCGTCGACCACTTTGGCGAAGGGCGCCAGGCAGTTGGTGGTGCAGGACGCGTTGGAAATGATGTGATGGTTCGCGGGGTCGTAGGTTTCCTCGTTCACGCCCATGACGATGGTGGCGTCCTCATTTTTGCCGGGAGCGGTGATGATGACTTTTTTCGCGCCGGCGTCGATGTGGGCCTGCGCTTTGCTCTTTTCCTTAAACACGCCGCTGGCCTCGATAACGATGTCGACGCCCAATTCTTTCCAGGGCAGGTTTTGCGGGTCTCTTTCGGCATAGACCTTGACTTCTTTGCCGCCGACGATCATCGTGTCGTCGCCGGATACGGAAATTTCCTTGTCCCAGGTCCCGTGAACGGAATCGAACTTCAGCAAGTGAGCGTTGGTCGCGGCGTCGCACAGGTCGTTGACGGCAACGATGTCGAGAACGTCGCTGTCATACATGGCCCGATAAACCAATCTGCCGATTCTGCCAAAACCATTGATTGCTACTTTTGTTGCCACTGAACTGCACCTCACAACCTTGGCGGAGCCGCCTTTCCGGCGGGGGCCGCCAAGCCTTTCCTAAGATTTTTTATTTGATGATGCCGCGGCGAAGGGAGTTCCTCCGCCACACCATCATTATAGCAGAAAAAAGCCGTTTTTTCTAACAAAAATGTTTACTTTTTTTCCGACTTACTCCCTGGTGGACAAAATACGAGAAGCCTCGTCCCGGCGATAGCTGCCCGGGGTCTTGCCGGCGTGTTTTTTAAAGACCTGGGAGAAGTAGCGGGCGTCGCGGAAGCCGACGCGCATGGCAATCTCCGCCACGGAATAGGACGTCGTCGTCAGCAGCTTCCGGGCCTCCTCCATGCGCACATGGGTGAGATACTCGGTGAAGCTCCAGCCCTTGACCTGCTTGAACAGGCGGCTGAAATAGCAGGTGCTGAGATAGACCTGTTTCGCCACGTCCTCGAGGCCGATTTCCTTTTGGAAATTATCTTCCATATAGCGGACGGCCTTGTCGATGAGGTTGACGTTGCGGAACTCCCTGGAGGTGCGGATCTTCGTCACCAGCTCGTTGAGCCAGTTGATGACCTTTTCCTTCATCACGTCGGGGTTCGTTTCCTCCGCCAGCTGCTGTTCCAGCTCGACGCGGCTGTCTTCCATGGACTCAAAGGCGATATTGCTCTCAACGGCGGCGCGGACGACGACGGTGCAGATCTCGGAGATCTTTAACCGCACCCGCACCAGCTGGGTATCTTCGCTGATGTATTCCGTCCACAGCGACAGGAAGGAGCGCACCGTGCGGTCCCAGTCGCCCATGCAGACAGCCATCACGAGGTTCTTTTCGTAGCCCTGCCGCAGGACATTGGCGTATTCGCTGGTGGCCTCGACGTCATCGGCGTGGATCGGCTGATCGCCGCCGTAGAGGACGCGGTATTCCCCGGCCACCGAGGCTTCCCGATAGGAGCGGGCGATGCCCGAGGGGCCGTGGCCCACCCGGCCGATGCCCACCGTCACCGTGGAAGAGGTGTGTTCGCGGACGTATTCACAGATATGGTTGGCCAGATTCGTCACCATCTCTTTCAGGGCGCCGTCGTCAAAGGCTTCCTCGGCGGCGAGGAGCACGGTATACTGACCGTTGCCGACGGAGACGAAGAAATGTTCCGGCCATTCGACGAGGCTGTTTTCGATGGCGTCGGAGACCTGGCGCTGAAGGATCTGTTTTTCCAGCTCGGAGCGGAAATTGTTCTGCGTCGTGAGATTATCGAGCCAGATGTTCATCGCCAGACAGAGGGGGTTTTTCAGACCGAAAAAGGCGGTCCTGTTCCGCATTTCCGACTCGTCGGTGAGATTGCCGTTGATCAGGTCCATGACGAAGCCGATGCGGATAAAGGGCAGGGAATCGTTGAGCGTCGCCTTGGTGCGGTCCAGCTCCTGCCGCTTTTCCTTTTCCGCCTCAATCTCGTCGGAGAGGCGCTGGGCCAGATCGAGGATCTCGCCGCTCTCCACCGGTTTCAGCAGATATTCGGCGAGGCCCAGCCCGACGGACTGCTGCGCGTAATGGAAATCGCTGTACGCGGAGACGATGACAATCCTGGCGTCGGGCAGAATGACCCGAAGCTGCCGGGCGACTTCGATGCCGTCGATGCCCGGCATACGGATATCGAGGAACACGATGTCGGGACGGGTCTCGATCCCGAGATTGACGGCGTCCTCGCCGTTATCCGCCTCGGCGACGATTTTGAATTTCCGGGGGAATTCCTCCAGCACCGTGCGCAGATACTGACGCTGTAACGGTTCATCGTCGGCAACCATGATTTTGATCATACTAAACTACCTTGTCCTTTCCGATATTGTCCGCCGAAACAAACAATCAAATACGCCCCGGAGGGCTGTTTCCGCCAAAAACTTTTTTATCTCTTCAGGGGGAACGACAGCTGAAGCGTCGTCCCTTTATTTAAAGCGCTGTTGATATCCCAGGCGCAGTCGCTGCCGAAAAAGAACTGCAGACGGCTTAAAACATTGTTCATGCCGATGCCGCCGACGTTGCCCTCTTTGGTGGAGTGAATATCTTCCAGCTTAAAAATGCTCTTTTGCTGTTCCTCGCTCATGCCGACGCCGTTGTCGGAGACTTCCAAAAAGACGTTGCCGTTCTCCAGCCAGCCCTGGATCGAAATGATGCCGCCGCGCTTTGTCGGTTCCAGACCGTGCTGGCAGGCGTTTTCCACCAGTGGCTGCAGGATCATGCAGGGCATTTTCGCCATCTCGATGGAAGGCTCGATGTCGATGCGGTGGCTGAGGCGCCCCTGAAAGCGGGTCTCCTGGATCATCAGATAGTCGGTGACGGATTTGACTTCTTCTTCCAGCGTCACCGCGGATTTCACCTGATAGAGACTGTAGCGCATCAGCCGCGCCAGGGCCGAGACGAGTTTTTCCGTCAGTTTGTCCCCCTCAATCAGCGCCACCCGGGCGATGGTGTTCAGGGAATTGAACATAAAGTGCGGGTTCACCTGATACTGCAGAGCGGAAAGCTCCGCTTCTTTCAGGTCCTCTTCCAGCTTCCGCTGTTTTTTCATGAACTCCATATAGGTCTTCTGCTGCCCTTCCAGCTGGCGGCGGGCGGCGACGTTGTCGATGAGCTCAACGATCTTGCGGCCGGTGACGCCGAGGAAGCGGCAGAGAGCGCCGCAGCGCTCCTCGCTGATGACCGGGATATCGGCGGGTATCTGGGCAGGGTCGCCGACATCCCCCTCGAGGAGGAAGTGGCCGCAGAGCAGCGTGCCCAGGGAGCCGTTTTCGCCGTTCAGGGCGTAGCTCATTTCCATCAGGCCGCAGCGGCAGCGGTAGGCCACGGCGTCGTTGAAATCGATGTTGGCCAGAGACTCGTGGCTCGGCCTGTCGCCGAAGAGGGCGGTATATTCCGAGCACTTCCCCGAACAGGAGGAAAAGCACTCGCCGCCAACGTAGGCCGCGCCGTCCTCGTCGAGAACGATCAGGTCAACACCGGCAATCTGTTTAAAGGAGGTCTGGAGGGTCTCCAGCTGATCGATGCCGAAGGTGACGGGAAAGAGCCGTCCCGAGGAAAGCTCCTGATCGCGGCGGACAATGGTCTCGATGAGCTGAGCGCCGCTGCTGGCGTCGGGGGCGTAGCCGTCGGCGCCGAGGGCCGAGGCGATCTCCTCTTTCAGCGCCGCGCCGCCGACGACGATGCTGAAGCGATGACCGCTCTGTTTGACGCCCTCAAGGACGTTGATGGTATCGCCGACGGCTTTGACCGTCGTTGTCAGCAGCGCCGAAAGGCAGAGGACATCCGGCTGATAGCGGGTGACCGCCTCCACAAAGGTGGTGGGGGAAACGTCGACGCCGAGGTCAATCACTTCAAAGCCGCGGGCCTCGAGCACGAGGCCGAGGAGGTTTTTGCCGATATCGTGGAGGTCCCCGGCGACGGTGCCGATGACAACACGGCCCTTCTGCGGGACGTCCAGACCGCTTTCCAGAAGGAAGGGGCGGATGACGCTGATGCCCTCATGGACGCCGCGGGCGGAGATAAGGAGCTCCGTCACGTAGATCTCGTTGCGCTCGAAGCGGTCGCCGATGACGCGCATCGCTTTGAGAAGACCGTTGTTCAGGATATCGGTGATATCGATTTTCATATCCAGCGCCGTCTGGACCTGCTGACGGACGCTTTCGAGATCGCCGCTGATGACGGCCTGAGAGATATGGTCAAAGATATTTTTCATGAGTCAAAAACTCCGAAGGACGGCGGGAGGAGAGCGCGAGACGCGCCGTTCCCGACCGTTTTGAATATTCTTTCAATATATATTATACCACGTCACCGCCGTAAAAAAAAGATTTTTTTACATTTTCCGGGAAAAAGAAATGCCGCTCGGACGTCCCGGCGCGGTTCAGCCTTCTTCGGCCAGCCGACGCAGTTTTTTCATCCGGTGGTTCATGCCGCTCTTGCCGACGGGGGGATCGGCCTTTGCCGCCAGCTCTTCCAAAGAGAGATAGGGATTTGCTTTGCGCAGCTCCGCCGCCTCCCGAAGGGCCGGCGTCAGGGAATCGAGACCGATGGTCTCTTCCACCCGGGCGATGGCCCGCAGCTGTTTTTGAGCGGCGGCCACGGACTTGTCGATGTTGGCCAGGTCAAAATTCTGGGTGCGGTTGAGATCGTTATAGAGCCCCTTGCGGACCCGTTCGCTCTCAAAAGTCAGCAACGCGTGGTGGGCGCCGATGTTGAGCAGAAACTCCGATATTTGCTCGGCGTTCTTCAGGTACAGCACGTACTGGTTCTTCCGGCGGCAGATCTTGGCGTTGATTTCAAAGTGGGCCAGGAGCCGCCGCAGTCCTTCGGCGTGTTCCAGCCGCCCGCTGACGATCTCCAGATGGTAGCCGCTCTCCGGGTTGTTGACGGAGCCGCTGCCGAGGAACGCGCCGCGGAGATACGACCGCCTGCAACAGTCCTTTTTCAGCGCCTCGTCGGGGAAGCCGCTGCGGGAGAGGTCGTCCCAGCGTCCGTCGGGGGTCATGATCCCCAGTTCCACCAGGACGCCGCGGGTATCGTCGAGATAGGGCACGCGGATCTCATAGCGGTTGTTCTTTTTGAGCCGCGTGTTCTTGCAGACGAGGAGCCGCCCGGGCTCGCGGAAGAGCTCCTTCGTCAGTTTATAGATCGTTCCGGCCACCGCCGGGTTTTCCGAGGAAATTTTCAGGTACGGACCGTCGCCGCCGCTGACGCCGATGGTGCCGTCGCTCTTCGTCAGGGCGAGGAACTCCGCCATCTGACAGCAGGGACTGCCGCTGATGCGCTGGGAGATCTGCTTTTTCGTTTCGGAAGAAAAACTCATAACGACGCTCCTTTCAAAGAATGGGCCCGCGGCGGGCGCGGAGCCCTCAGAAGCGGCCGGCGGCGATGAACTGCGCCAGCACGTCGGCGTCGTGCTTCACGAAGCCGTCCTCGATGGCGAGGGGCAGGCCGACGACGCGGAGGTTGTACTTTTTCACCGCTTTCAGCTCCGTTTCCACTTGGGAAAGGCCGCCTTTGCGGTACGTTGCCGCCGTCGTCCGCGTCACCTTCAGGGTGTTGACGATGACGCCGGTGAGGAAGGGTTCCTCGGACAGACCGACGATGGCGTCGATATGGTCGGAGAGATTATACCCTTCGGTCTCGCCCCGCTGGGTCATGATGTTGGCGACGTACCAGACCGGCGCCCTGGTATGAACGAGGGCGTCGATGACGCCGGGAACGAGAAGATTCGGCAGAATGCTCGTATAGAGGCTGCCGGGGCCCAGCAAAATCACGTCGGCGCCGGTGATGGCGTCGATGGCGTCGGCGTTGACGAGGGAATCGGGGGGAGTGAGGAACACGCGGCGGATGCCGCGGCGGTCGGCGACGATGGTCGTTTCACCGCAGACCGTTTCGCCGTCGTCCATCTCGGCGCCGAGGGTGACGTCGTCGAGGGTGACGGGGATCACCTTGCCGCGGATGTTGAGGACGCGGCCGATGTCCCGGACGGCGGTGGCGGTATCGCCGGTGATGTCGGTCAGACCGGCGATCATCAGATTGCCCAGGGAGTGACCGCGGAGCTCTTCCGGCTGACTGAAGCGGTAATTAAACAGATCCTCCATGATGCCCTCCCGGGGGGACAGGGCCACGAGGCAGTTGCGGATATCGCCGGGGGGAACGCCGTTGCCGCTCTCCAAAAGCCGTCCCGAGCTGCCGCCGTCGTCGGTGACGGTAACGATGGCGCTGACGTGGCTGCTGATCTCCTTCAGACCGCGGAGGATTGTGGAGAGACCGGTGCCGCCGCCGATGGCGGTGATATAAAATCCCTGGTCCAGCCGACGGACTTGATCCGACTTCGACCGGACGGCGGCCCGGCGGCGAAGGAGACGGCGCAGCCGGCGGTAGCGGTTCCGCCCCGTCACGAGGAGCCAGACGCCGATGCCGATCAGCGCGGCGACGGACAGCAGGATGGCAAGGTTGGCCAGCCCCCCGGCGGGGGCGTGAACGCCGCCGATCCTGCCGTAGACCAGGAAAAAGAGGGTCAGGCCCAAAGCGATGAGAAAGAGCCCGGCGACGATGCTCAGCAGCCAGCCGCTGTCGCTCTTTCTCCGTCTCGATTTACTCATTTCAGTGCTGTCCTCCCCGCCAGATATCACTGTGTGTCACCGTATAGGTATAACCGGCTTCCTCCATGAACTCGCCGACCTTTTCGGCGAAGAACACGCTGCGGTGACGGCCGCCGGTGCAGCCGACGCCGATGACGAGGTTGTCCCGGCTCCGCTTTTCAAAACGGTCGAGGATATAGAGGAGGAAGTCCTTGAAACGGCGGAGGAACTCGGCGGATTCCGGCGAGGCCATGATGAACTCGCCGACGGGATCGTCGAGACCGGTCAGGGGCTTTAAAAAGTCATCGTAAAAGGGGTTGGGCAGAAAGCGCACGTCAAAGATATAGTCGGCGTCGCGGGGGACGCCGTATTTATAGCCGAAGGAGACGACGCTGACCATCAGGCGGCGCTTCGTGTCGTCGCCGAAAAAGGCCCGGACATGGTCGCGGAGGGTGTTGCCGCTCATATACGTCGTGTCGATTTTGCGGTCGGCGATCTTCCGCACCGGCGCCATGATCTTTTCCTCCTCCTCGATGGCGGAGAGGATGCGGATGTCACTGCCGAGGGGATGGCGGCGGCGCGTCTCGTGGAAGCGCTTTAACAGCACGTCCTTTTCGGCCTCAAGGTAGATGATCTCGGAATGGACGTCCTCTTCGGGGAAGCGGCTGATGTTCTGGAAAAAGGAGTGAAAATGGCCGTTCTCCCGGATATCCACGACGATGGCGGCTTTTTCCACGCCGCGTTCCTCGGAATTGAGCAGATGGATCAGATCGACGATGAGCTCCACCGGCAGGTGATCGACGGCGTAGTAACCGAAATCTTCCATAATACGGAGCAGCTGGGTCTTGCCGGCGCCGCTCATGCCGGTGATGATTTTTAAATCAAGCATAACGTTTCCTCCCGGGCCTCGCCGCGGAACACCGTTCCGCGGGAAACCGCTACGACAGTAAATCGGCGTTAAAAGGTCTTAAAAAGCGAAAATGGTTTTTGCGGAATTCCAGAATCCCCCGGTCCCGCATGCGGCAGAGCTCCCAGGACATCGCCGAGCGGTCGACACAGAGATAGTCGGCGAGCTGCTGGCGGTTGAGGGGGATGGAAAACCAGGCGCCCTCCTCCCCGGCGTAGGACGTGAGATAGGAAAGGAGCTTTTCCCGGGTCGTCCGCTTGGAAAGATGCTCCACCTTGTGGTGGAGCTCGTCGTTCTCCCGGGCGAGGCTCAGCAGCAGGTTGCGGATGACCCGCTGATGGAAGGCACAGGCCGAGGAGCAGGTCTTGGCGACGCGGGAAACGTCGAGAAAGAGGATCTCCGTGTCGGCGGCGGCGGTGACGGCGATGTCGCTCTTTTTCGCGTCGAGGCAGGCGGCGGTCTCGCCGAAGAGACGGCCGGCCTCCACACGGTCGAGAAGCGTCTCGTTGCCGCCATAATCGGTAACGGAAAGGAAAACGCCGCCCTTTAAGACGAGGCCGAGGGCGCTGACGATCTCACCGGCGGGGCGCACGGTCTCGCCGCGCCGATAGGAACGGCGATAGCCTTTCAGGCAGTGGAGCATCGCCGCGACGTCTTTTTCGTCGATTTCGTGAAAGAGCGGCGATGAAGCGATGACGGAAAGATATTTTTCCATGGCGGTCTTCCTTTTGTTGTATTTCCAACATATTTTCCATTACTATTATACTATACTGGAGTCAGAAAGACAAGGGCGAACGGAAAAACGCCGGGTACGCCGGGGAGAAAGGACAGGTAAAAGACGATGATCAGAACCATCATCCGCATCGACGAAGAAAAATGCGACGGCTGCGGCCTCTGTGCCGAAGCCTGCACCGAAGGAGCCATCGCCGTCATCGACGGCAAAGCGAAACTGCTCCGGGAGGACTATTGCGACGGGCTGGGCAACTGCCTGCCGGTCTGCCCGCAAAACGCCATTTCCTTTGAGGAACGGGAGGCGCTGCCCTATGACGAAGCGGCCATGAAAGAGCAAAGCGCCGTAAAGCGCCGCGGTCACCGCCGCGGCCATCTTCACCGTCACGGCGGTCATGGCCGCCACGGCCACGGCGAGGCGACATTGGCCTGCGGCTGTTCCGCCGATACCGTTCGGGCCCTGCCCGGCGAAGGAACCCAAAAAGAAACACCGGCATCATCGGCTGCCGGGCGGCCGGGGAGACTCTCCCAGTGGCCCGTCCAGATCAAACTGCTGCCGGTACAAGCGCCGTTCTATGACGGCGCCGACCTGCTCGTCGCCGCCGACTGCACCGCCTACGCCTACAACGGCTTCCACGACGATTTCATTAAGGGCCGGATCACCGCCGTGGGCTGTCCGAAGCTGGACGGCGTCGACTACGGCGAAAAACTCGGCGAAATCCTCGCCGCCAACGACATCCGGAGCGTCACCCTGACCCGGATGGAAGTCCCCTGCTGCGGCGGGATCGTAAAAATGGCGAAAAAAGCCATTGCCGCCGCCGGCAAAGACCTGCCTCTGCGCGTCGTCACCATTACCGCCGAAGGAGCCGTTTTAAAAGAAGAAACCACGGACGCCGGCCGGTGACGCGGCCCGGCATCGAACAGAATGACCCAATGTTGCGGCAGAATCCCCAAAGGAGGAATCCCCATGAACCAAATGTTTTGCTTTCAATGTGAACAGACCGCCGGCGGCAAAGGCTGCACCGGTAAAGCCGGCGTCTGCGGCAAATCCGCCGAAGCCGCCAAAGCCCAGGACGCCATCGGCGGCGCCCTCGTCGCCCTGGCCAAAGCCGCCAGAGCCAAAGGAAAGGAAACGGAAGTCTATCCCCTGATCCTCGACGGCCTTTTCGCCTCGGTCACCAACGTCAATTTCAACGAAGACACCCTCGCCGACCTGCTGCGGAGCATCCGCGGCAAAAAGCTGGCCCTCACCGCCGAAGACTGCGGCGTTTCCGGCGACCGCTTCGGCGAATACGATTTTCAGCTGATTTGGAACGCCGAAGAGGACATCCGCGCCTTAAAATCCCTGCTCGTTTTCGGCCTCAGGGGGATGGCGGCCTACGCCTATCACGCCCGCTGCCTCGGTTATGAAAGCGGGGAACTGGCCGCCTATTTCTGCGACGCCCTCGCCTCCCTGGCCGAGGAGCACACCGCGGAGGAATGGATCGCCGCCAATATGGCCCTGGGCAAAGCCAACCTCGACTGCATGGCGCTTTTGGACAAGGCCAACCGCGGCGCCTACGGTGTGCCGGAGCCGAAGAAAGTTCCGCTGACCATCGAGGCCGGGCCCTTCATCGTCATCACCGGCCACGACTTTTACGACCTGGAACAGCTGCTGATCCAGACCGAGGGCAAAGGGATCAACGTCTACACCCACGGGGAAATGCTCCCGGCCCACAGTTACCCGCGGCTGAAGAAATTTCCCCATCTCAAAGGTAATTTCGGCACCGCCTGGCAGAACCAGCGGACGGAATTTGACAACATCCCCGCGCCGATCCTCTACACGACCAACTGTCTGACGCCGCAGAAGCCCAGCTACAGCGACCGCGTTTTCACCACCGGTCCCGTATCCTGGCCCGGCGCGCCCCACATCGGCGAGGACAAGGATTTCACGCCCGTCATCGAAAAAGCGTTGGAACTCGGCGGTTACGCGGAAGAACAGCCTCTGACCGGCATCAACGGCGGCCATGAGGTCACCGTCGGTTTCGGCCACGAGGCCATTCTTTCCCACGCCCAGGACGTCGTTTCCGCCGTGAAAAGCGGCGAGCTGAACCACGTGTTCCTCGTCGGCGGCTGCGACGGCATCCGCAGGAGCCGGAGCTACTTTACGGAATTCGTCAAGGGCACCCCGGCGGACTCCCTCGTGCTGACGCTGGCCTGCGGCAAATACCGCTTCAACGACATCGACCTCGGCACCGTCGCCGGTCTGCCCCGGCTGATGGATATGGGCCAGTGCAACGACGCCTACGGCGCCGTCGTCGTCGCCGCGGCCCTGGCCAAGGCCTTTGACTGCGGCGTCAACGACCTGCCGCTGACCCTCGTCCTTTCCTGGTACGAGCAGAAGGCCGTCGCCATCCTGCTGACCCTGCTCCACCTCGGCATTAAGAACATCTATCTCGGCCCGACGCTGCCGGCGTGCCTCTCGGAAAACGTCATCAATTTCCTGGTGGAACAGTTCGATATCCACCCGATTTCCACGCCGGAAGAAGACCTGAAGGCAATTTTGGAAAAGTAAAACCGGATCCCAGCGCCGCGCGGAGCGAACGGCCGCCCCGCGCCGCGGCGCTTACGAAAGGAGAGCGAACCCATGAACCGCAAAAAACTGCCCGGCGGCCTGCTCACCACCGCCATGGGCATCATGCCCCACGAAGACCTTGACGAGGCGCTGGAGATCTCCCTCTCCCTCGACGTCGCCTACTGGCCTCAGCTGCCCCGGATGACCTACTACGAAGATATGTACGTCCAGTCCAGCGAAAAGCATCCCGGCATCATCGTGGACACCGAAAACCAGCGCATCACCTTATCCACCGACCGCTTCTACGAGGAGATCCCCGCCTATTTTGAGGGACTTGACGACCCCCATTTCTACGAGCTCTCGCCCCAATATTCCGTGGCCTTCGACACCTTCCTTCAAAAAGACCTTTCCGGCTACAAATGCATCCGCGGCCAGAGCGTCGGCCCCATCAGCTTTGGCCTGAAGATCGTCGACGAAAACAAAAAACCCATCGCCTACAACGATGAGATCCGCGGCTTCATGTTCGATTTCATGGCGGAGAAGTGCAACGCCCAGTACCGCCAGATGGCGGCGAAGAACGAGAACGCCCTCGTCTGGATGGACGAACCGGGGCTGCAGATGCTCTTTACCTCCTTCACCGGCTACACGGCGGACCGCGCCGCCGAGGACTACGGCGCGTACCTGGAAAAGATGGAAGGGCCCAGAGGCATCCACCTCTGCGGCAACCCCGATTGGTCGTTCCTTTTGAGCAGTCTCGACCTGGACATCCTCTCCATGGACAGCTACACCGTGGGTCACGTCTTTTCCCTCTACAAAGGGGAGATCATCGATTTTCTGAAGAAGGGCGGCGTCATCGCCTGGGGCATCACGCCGACGCTGACGGAAGAGCTCAGCGCGGAATCGCTGAAATCCCTGGCGGACCGGCTGGAAGAAACGTTCCGCACCGTTTCCGCCGGCGGCATCGACATGGACGAACTTTTGGACCGCGCCTGGCTGGCGCCGTCCCGCTGCTGCCTCGTGAACCCCGACCGCACGAAATCGGTGAACGAAAGCTTCCGTATCCTGAAAGAACTGGCGGTGTATTTAAAAGAAAAGTATAAGCTCTGTTAAAAAAGCCAAAGGGAGGCCGCTCAAAAGCAGAAAACGCGGCGGCTTCAAGGGCGCTTCAAAACGGTTCCGAATCGATTCCGTACCATTGGGCAAAACCCGCCGAACCGCGGCGGATGGTATACGCTTCGAAGGATCAGCCGTTTTGGGGCGCCCTCTTCCTTTATGGGATTTTTCCGTTCGGCATCGGCGCGCCTCTTTCTCCTTTCAGTCTCCTCCGCCTTTCCCCTCCGCCGGATAGGGGCCGCCGATGCGGTGCTTTTTAATTTCGTACCCGGCGATAAAGAGAACGAGGAAAACCCCGGCGTCGACCAAAATCCCTCCGGGAGAATGGCCAACGATGCAAATCTTATCAATATGGGAGCCGATGAGACAGGCGACAACGGGCATCTCTCCGACGTTTTTCCGCAACATCACATAGTAAACCCACTCGCCGCAGACATTGAGAAAAACGGGGAGATTGCCCAGGAAAAAACTGCGGCCAAAGGAGCCGACCCAGCGGGCAAAGAGGTGGCCGACGAGGCACCAATAGAACAACATCCCAATGAAGAACAGGAAAACCGGGGCTCCGAAGAACAGCGGTGACAGCGGCACCTCCTGACAGCGGCTGGCATAAGGAAAGAGCGCCGGCAGCAGCACAAGGAGAGTGAGGATCAAATAACGACTTTTGGCTTTCATGGAATCAGCCCTTTTTAAAACTTATAACCCGTGAATCCCGACCGCACAAAATCGGCGAACGAAAGCTTCCGCGTCTTAGAGGAACCGGTGGTGTATTTAAAAGAAAAGTACAGATTTTATTAAATTTTTCCGCGTACAGGGCGGAGGGGACGTTTCCCCTCCGCTTTCCCCGTGTTCAAGCGGCTCGGCACCTTCGGAAAGCCCGGTAAGACGATGAAAGGAAAGCGGTCAGCATCAACCGCGCATGCCGCCCGTCGTCTTCGGAAGCAACAAAAAACCGATCCGCCAAAGAGGAAATTGTGTCTTCCCCGCCGCCGCAGGGAAAAAACAGCGGCGGCAGCATAAAAAGGTATCTTCTTTATTTTCACACGCACACCCTTTTTTGAAGCGTACCTCGCCAAAGAGACTCTCATATTTTATATTTTATATTAAAGCAGGAAGCGGCCGCGGTCAACGTCCCGCCGGTGGACCGCGCGGGTTTTTTTCGGATGATTTCCGTGACTGCCGCGGCGGTTCTCCCGCGGCGGATTTTCGGGAAAATACGGTCCGGATTCCTTGACAACACCGCGGTTTCATTATAAAATGAAGGGTAATTGTTTAATATGTATATTTTAATTCTGTAAGGAGTTTTTTTATCATGGACTACGGCAAGACGCTGAATTTACCGGAAACCGAATTCCCCATGCGCGGGAACCTGCCCAAAAAGGAACCGGGCATCATCGCGCAGTGGGAAAAAGACGAAATTTACAAAAAGAGCCTTGAAACGAGAGAAGGGAAGCCCACCTTCATCCTCCACGACGGCCCTCCCTACGCCAACGGCGATATCCACCTGGGCCACGCCTTAAACAAGGTCTTAAAGGACATGATCATCAAATACCGCACCATGGCCGGTTATCAGTGCCCCTATATCCCCGGCTGGGATACCCACGGACTCCCCATTGAGCAGCGCGCCATCAAAGCGCTGGGCCTCAACCGCAAGCAGGAGGATGTCCTCGCCTTCCGCGATCAGTGCAAAGAATTCGCGCTGCAGTTCGTCGATATCCAGCGGGAAGAATTCAAGCGTCTCGGCGTCCGCGGCGACTGGGACAACCCCTACATCACCTTAAAGCCGGAATACGAAGCCATCCAGATCGGCATTTTCGGCGAAATGGCGCAAAAGGGCTACATCTACAAAGGGAAAAAACCGGTGTACTGGTGCTCCGACTGCGAAACGGCCCTGGCCGAGGCGGAAGTGGAATACGCCGACCATAAAAGCCCCTCCATCTACGTAAAATTCCCGGTGAAGGACGGCAAAGGCATCCTTCCCGAAGACGCCTTTTTCGTGATCTGGACGACAACGCCCTGGACCATCCCGGCCAACGTCGCCATCTGCCTGAACGCGTCGTTCACCTACTGCCTGTTAAAAGTCGATTTCAACGGCAAAGAGGAAAAATGGATCGTCGGCAGGCCCCTTCTCGATCTCTTCCTCAAGGACACGAAAATCGATCATTATGAAATCCTGGAAGAATACAGCGGCGCCGAGCTGGAATACGCCGCCTGTTACCATCCCCTCTGGGACGACAGGGAAAGCCTCATCATCCTCGGCGACCACGTCACCGACGAAGCCGGCACCGGCGCGGTACACACCGCCCCGGGCCACGGCGCCGACGACTATCTCGTCGGCCTCAACTACCATCTCGATATCCTTTCCCCGGTGGACAACACCGGCCGCTTCACCGACGAAGCCAGGGAATTCGCCGGCCTCACCACCGACGAAGGGAATAAGGCCGTGGTCAAAGCATTGGACGACAAGGGCCGTTTGATCAGCCTGATCTTCATCAAGCATCAGTACCCCCATTGCTGGCGCTGCAAAAAGCCGATCCTCTTCCGCGCCACGGAGCAGTGGTTCGCCTCCATCGACGGCTTCAGGGAAGACGCCCTCACCGCCATCGACGGCGTTCAATGGATCCCCTCCTGGGGACGGGACCGCATCTACAACATGATCCGCGACCGCGGCGACTGGTGCATCTCCCGCCAGCGCACCTGGGGCGTGCCGATCCCGATCTTCTACTGCAAAGACTGCGGCAAACCGATCATCACCAAAGAGACCATCGCCCACCTGCAAAAGCTGTTCCGAGAGGAAAACGGCTCTCAGGTCTGGTTCGCCAGAGAGGCGAAAGACCTGCTCCCCGAAGGGTTCACCTGCCCCGGCTGCGGCTGCGGCGAATTCACCAAGGAAAAGGACATCATGGACGTGTGGTTCGACAGCGGCTCGTCCTTTGCCGCCGTCATTGAGAACAACCCCGACATCGACGGCGATATCGATCTCTACCTCGAAGGCAGCGACCAGCACCGCGGCTGGTTCAACTCGTCGCTGTGCATCTCCGTGGCCACGGAGAAAAAAGCGCCCTACAAGGCCGTGCTTACCCACGGTTTCCTCGTCGACGAAAAGGGGCACAAGCAGTCCAAATCCGTCGGCAACACCGTCGACCCCTTAAAGGTCATCGACAAAATGGGCGCCGACGTCCTCCGGCTCTGGGTGGCCAGCGCCGACTACCGCAACGATCTCGCCTGCTCCGACGGGATCTTAAAACAGGTCGGCGAAGCCTACCGCAAACTCCGCAACACCATCCGCTACCTGCTGGGGAACCTTTCGGACTTCAACGCCGAGACCGACGCCGCATCTTACGCGGACCTGCAGGAAATCGACCGCTACGCCCTGCACCTGCTGGAAGAGCTGAACACCAAAGTCTTAAACGGCTATGAGCAATACGAGTTCCACACGGTGTTCCACAACATCCACCACTTCTGCGTCGTCGACATGAGCGCCTTCTATCTCGACATCATCAAAGACCGCCTCTATGTCTCCGCCAAGAACGACCCGAGCAGAAGGGCCGCTCAGACCGTTTTGAACGAGATCCTCA
The DNA here is from genome assembly GCA_902796855.1 of uncultured Bacillota bacterium. Classification (GTDB taxonomy): domain Bacteria; phylum Bacillota; class Dehalobacteriia; order UBA7702; family UBA7702; genus UBA7702. Next base: position 38,292 of record CADBQN010000050.1, read on the forward strand.
ACGTGCTGGTACGCCTGATGGCTCCGATTCTGACCTTCACCACCGAGGAAGTCTGGTCCTATCTGAAAAAGGACGGCGATCCCGTCAGCGTGCAGCTGCTGGATATGCCCAAAGTCGACCCGGCCTACCGCGACGACGCTCTCGCCGCCAAATGGGAACGGATCATCGCCATCCGTGAGGAAGTGACGAAAGCCGCCGAGGAAGCCCGCCGCGACAAGATCATCGGCCATTCCCTCGACGCCGCCATCGAACTCACCGTCGGCAGGGAAGATTACGCCATTCTCAGCGGCATCGCCGACGACCTGGCCGATATCTGCATCGTCTCCGCCGCCGCGCTGAAAGAAGGCGCCGACGGCGAAGTGAACGTCACCGTGACCGCCGCCAAAGGCGAAAAATGCGAACGCTGCTGGAAATACCGGGAAGACCTCGACGAACACCATCTCTGCGGCCGCTGCCACGACGTTGTGGCGGGCATGGAGTTAAGTGAGGAAGATTAATTATGAAACGAATTATCATCACCGTTGTCGGCCAGGACAAGGTCGGCATCACCGCCAAGATCACCCAGGTCATCGCCGAATGCAACGTCAACATCCTCGACATCAACCAGACCCTCCTTCAGGACATTTTCACCATGGTCATGCTCTGCGACATCGAAGAATGCAACGTCGATTTCGATATCTTCCAGCAAAAGCTGGAAGACGTCGGCAGGGAAATCGCCATGAAGATCCACGCCCAGAAGGAAGAGATTTTCAGTTACATGCATCGGATCTGAGGAAAGGCTAAACGATGAACACAAGTTTTGATTACGCGGAAATCATGGAGACCATCCACATGGTCTCCGATGAGAACCTCGACGTGCGCACCATCACTATGGGCATCAGCCTGATGGACTGCGCCGATACCGACGTGAAAAAGGCCGCGCGGAAAGTATACGACAAGATCTGCCTGAAAGCGAAAGATCTCGTGAAAACAGGCGAGGAAATCAGCCGCGATTTCGGCATCCCCATCGTCAACAAGCGCATCTCGGTCACGCCCATCGCCCTGATGGCCGCGTCCTCCCGCTGTGAGGATTACGTCATCTTCGCCAAAGCGCTGGACGCCGCCGCCAAAGAAGTCGGCGTCAATTTCCTCGGCGGGTTTTCCGCCCTGGTGCACAAGGGCATGACCGAAAGCGACGAAAAGCTGATCCGCAGCATCCCCCGGGCCCTGGCCGAAACGGACTGCGTCTGCGCCTCGGTGAACATCGGCTCCACCAAGGCCGGCATCAACATGGACGCCGTCTATACCATGGGCAAAACCGTCAGGGAAACGGCGGAACGGACCAAGGACAACGGCAGTCTCGGCTGCGCCAAACTGGTCATTTTCTGCAACGTCCCCGAGGACAATCCCTTTATGGCCGGAGCCTTCCACGGCGTCGGCGAACCGGAGGTCGTCATCAACACCGGCGTTTCCGGCCCCGGCGTCGTCCGCAACGCCCTTAAGAACCATCCCGATCTCGACCTCGGCCAAATGGCGGAGCTCATCAAAAAGACCGCCTTTAAAATCACCCGCATGGGCGAGCTGGTGGCGAGGGAAGCCTCGCTCCGCCTCGGCGTTCCCTTCGGCATCGTCGATCTCTCCCTGGCGCCGACGCCGGCCAACGGCGACAGCGTCGCCGAGATTTTGGAAGCGCTGGGCCTGGAACGCTGCGGCGGCCCCGGCACCACCGCGGCCCTGGCCATGCTCAACGACGCCGTCAAAAAGGGCGGTTCCATGGCCTCCTCCTACGTGGGCGGCCTCTCCGGCGCTTTCATTCCCGTCAGCGAGGACGCCGGCATGATCCGCGCCGTCAACGAAGGCGTACTCAAGCTTGAGAAACTCGAGGCGATGACCGCCGTCTGCTCCGTCGGTCTCGACATGATCACCGTCCCCGGCGACACCACCGCGGAGACCATCGCCGCCATCATCGCCGACGAAGCGGCCATCGGCATGATCAACAACAAAACCACCGCCGTCCGCGTCATCCCCGCCGTAGGGAAGAGCGAAGGCGACATGGTAGAATTCGGCGGCCTCCTCGGCAGCGGCCCGGTGATGAGCGTCAGCCAAAGCAAAGCCGATGTCTTTGTCCGCCGCGGCGGCCGCATCCCGGCGCCGATCAAAAGCCTCAACAATTAAACCGCGAACGAACACCAAAATCCCACTGTTTTGCCGTATTACAGTGGGATTTTTTATGATTATTTGAATCATTTGCGCAATTTATCAAAAACCTTTGCATTTATCGTTCATATCTGTTAGGATATAGTCATGTAATATAAAAATATATTTTACACGTGCGCAGGAATTTTTAAACAAAAGAGGAATCACCAAAATGAGTATGCAGCAAAGCACAAAACAACCGCTCCAGACCCCCAGAATCAAGATTCAGTCCACCAACGAGCAGATCTGCAGCTTTTTAAAACAGCAGATTGCCGAAGGCACCCTGGAACAGGGACAGCAGCTGAATCTGAATCAGATCGCCGACGCGCTGAATGTCAGCGTGACGCCGGTGCGTGACGCCATCAACCTTTTGATCCACGAAGGCTTCATCGACAAAATGGGGAACAAAATGTTCATCCACGCCATCCCCGAGGAAGAACGTTCCATGCTGGAAGAAGCGCTGATCGCCCAAATCTGCGCGGGATACAGAATCTGCGTTGAAACGGGAAAACGGGAAGAACTTTTAAATCAGCTGGAAGAAGCGCTGAAACTGGAAGAAGAATCCGTCGACGGCGAGATCCGGGCGAACTACACCTTTGACACGGTCTTTGTCCGCTGCGTCGGCAACAAGTTTTTAACCCAGAACATCGTCAAAGACTTTGAATATTACGATGATCTCATGTACATCGCCAACAACATCGACAGCGAAAAACAGCGCGCGAAAAGTGCCGAAGAGCACAGAGAGATCATCAAACTGATCAGGGAAGAACGCGACGGCGATTTTGAGCCGCTGATGCGCCGCCATTATCGCGACGTCGTTACGATCGACTGATCCGCGCGGACTTTGGTATAAAGGGAGTTAGCCATACCCTTTATAAAGGCCGGTCACGGCAAAACGCCGGCCGAAAAAACACTCTCCATAAATGTCGGCGTTAAGCCGACGGCGGGTGGGATGACAGTATTTGTCATTCATCCCTTCTACCTTAAATGACGGAGCGCTTTGGCGCTCCGTCCGCTGATAAATCCCTTGATGGGTTCTATCATATTCCTAATTACTCTCCAAATAAAACGGACGCCCCGCGGCGTCCGTTTTATTGTGTCTTTTGAGATCCCGCCGGGCACCGCCGCAATCAAAGCTACATAAAAATAGCACTTTTGGTCTATATCCGGCGGCGCGTTTTTCCCGTATAATAAAGAAAAAACGTAGGACGAAGCCATGGTTTTTTCCGAAATCGACTGGGATTACCTGAATAACCTGATCTACCAGATCAACCGCATTTCAGACCGGGACAAAATGCGGGATTTTTTCATGCGCACGCTTCAGTCCGTCATCCCCAGTCAGTGCGCCGTTTTCTGCCTCGCCGACGGGGAGAGCCGCTTTTCCGAGCCCATGATCCGGGGAGCGCGGGCCATCGCCGCCAAAACGGCAAAACGGGATCTGGAAGACAGTATCGCCGCCCTGCGCTGGGTCTTTGATTCCGGACTGAACCGGGTATTCCGCCTTTCGGATTACTTTGATAAGAAAGAGGCCGTTTTCAGCGGGGATTTCCTGCGGGAATGCCGTGAACGGGACCTGAGCTATTTCACCCTGGCCGTTTTTTCTCACGAATACCGCTGCGAGGGATGCCTCATCCTGATGCGGGACTACGAGAGCGGCGACTTCACCGACGGTGAAATACGCATGCTGGAGATTCTCAAGGATCACCTGGCCCTGCGGCTGGCGGAAGAACGACGCTTCCTTAAAGAGCGGCGGCTGCAGTGGCGGGAGCTGCGGCGCGAGACCATCGCCGCCATCAAAGACGAAAAGGGCCTGACCCGGCGCGAAGCCGAGGTGCTGGAACTGATTTTCAGCGGGGAGCAGAACGACGCCATCTGCTCTAAGCTGTCCATCGCCGAAAGCACGCTGAAAAAACACATTCTCAGCGTTTACGAGAAGACAGGCAGCAAAAACAGAACGAGCCTGATGCGGCTCTTTAACGAAACGATCAGCCGCGGCGAACCGAAAGCGGCGCCAAAGGAGGATCCTCATGGAACAGTTTGAAAACGCCATCGTCTATCTCATCATGGCCTGCGCGGCGGTGAGCGTGGCCATTTCCATCTTCAACAAAGAGCACCCCCTGGGCAAAAAATTCTTTGAGGGCCTCGATACCATCGGCACCATCTTTCTGCCCGTGGCGGCGATCCTGGCCTCCATCCCCTTTTTAAAAGGGCTGTGCGTCGGCGTTTTCGGCGCCTTTTTCAGCTTCCTCGGCGCCGACCCCGCTCTGGCGGCGACGACAATCATCGCCACGGACATGGGCGGCTACGAGCTGGCCGCCGCCGTCGCCGAGACGAAGGAAAGCTGGATGATGGCGATGATCGTCGGCTACATGGGCGGCGCGACCATCGTTTTCAGCATCCCGCTGGCGCTCCGCATCCTCCACGAGGACGACCGCAAATACCTGGCTTTGGGCATCATCTCCGGGATCATCGCCATTCCCGTCGGCGTGCTCGCCTCCTGTCTCCTCCTGGCCCTGCGCCAGCCGCTGATCCGGGAGGCCGTCGGCAAGCATCTCACCGCCGGTTATGAGCTTTCCCTCTCCTTCCTCCTCGTCTTCAGGAACCTTCTGCCCCTGATCCTGCTCAGCGCCGTGCTGCTGATCCTGCTGAAAAAAAAGCCCGACCTCCTAATCAAAGCCTTTCTGATTTTCGGCCGCATCGTCGATATCGCCCTCCGCGTCATTTTCCTCCTCGCCATGGCGGAGTACTCCACCGGGTTCTTTTCCGCCGTCATCGGTCACTGGGGGTTCGACCCCATCATGGCCGACACGGATAACCTCTACCGCGCGGCGGAAACGGCCTGTTCCATCGGGATCATTCTGGCGGGGGCGTTTCCCTTTGTCTATATCCTGCAAACGTACCTGAAAAAACCGCTGGCGAAAATCGGCCGGTTCTGCCGCCTTTCCGTCCGGGCCATCGCCGGGATCCTCGCCGCCAGCGCCAACGTCATCGCCCTTTTCGGCATCATCCGGGAGCTCTCCCCGGAAGACAAGATCATCTGCCTCGCTTACAGTGTCTGCGCCGCCTTCCTCATCGGCGACCATATGCTGTTCACCGATATGTACCAGCCCTCGATGGCGCTACCCATTATGGCGGGAAAGCTCGTCGGCGGCTGTTTCGGCATTTTCATCGCGATGAAGATCGCCGTGCCCATCGCCAAGGCCATGGCCAAAACGGAACTCCTCCGCGAAGGCGACTCCCTTTACAAACAGCGGCAAAGGGATATTTCCCGCCGTTCATAGCACAAAAGGAGTAATTCTTCCCTTTTTTGCCGGGTTCACCGGGATAGTTGGTCATTCCGGTGAATTTCTTTTCTCCCGAAATTCAGCTAAAATCATGCTGTAAAACAAATATTTCCGCAGAGGAGGAAAGAAATATGGAATTATTCGGCCAAATCGTTATCTGCATCATCATGGCCTGCGCCGTCGTCGGCGCCGTCGTTTCCATCATCAAAGAAGAGCACCCCCTCGGCAAAAAGTTCCTGGAGGGCATCGACTCCATCGGGCCGATTTTCCTGCCCGTCGCCGGGATCCTCGCCGCCGCGCCCTTTCTGACGACCTTTGTGACCAGCGCGTTCGGGCCGCTCTATGAGACCGTCGGCGCCGACGCCGCCATGGCCGCGACGACGATCATCGCCACGGACATGGGCGGCTATCAGCTGGCCGAAGCCATCGCCGCCACCAAGGAAAGCTGGATCATGGCGATGACGACGGGCTACATGGCCGGGGCCACCATCATTTTCAGCATTCCCGTCGCTTTGAAAATGCTGGAAAAGAGAGACCGCAAATACCTGGCTTTGGGCGTGATGTCGGGGATGCTCGCCATTCCCGTCGGCGTGTTCATCGCCGGCGCCGTCATCGCCCTGATGGATCCCTCCATCCGAGAGGTCATTGCCACCAACGGCGCCGCCACCTATGAGCTGGCCTTAAGCTTTGGGCTGATCTTCCGCAACCTCATTCCGCTGATCATCTTCTGCGTGGCCATCGCCGTCGGTCTGCTGCTGATCCCCAACGGCATGATCCGGGGCTTTCTCGTCTTCGGCAAAGTCATGGACTCCGCCCTTCGGCTCATCGTCGTTTTCTCCATCGTGGAATACTTCACCGGCTTTTTCTCCGTCGTCATCGGCCATTGGGGGTTCGACCCCATCATCGCCGACGAGACCGAACCCTTCCGGGCGCTGGAGACCGCCGGCTACATCGGCATCATGCTCTGCGGCGCGTTCCCGATGGTCTACATGATCCAGACCTACTTAAAGCGCCCGCTGAACGCCCTGGGGCGCCGGATCGGCCTTTCCGCCGACGCCACCACCGGGATCCTCGCCGCCACCGCCAATGTTCTGGCGCTGTTCGCCATCGTCAGGGACATGGCTCCCGAGGACAAAGTCAAATGCATCGCCTACGGCGTCTGCTCCGCCTTTCTCATCGGCGACCACCTCTCTTTTACCGCCAATTTCCAGCCGACGCTGATTCTGCCGGTGATGATCGGGAAATTCCTCGGCGGCTGCCTCGCCGTTTTCCTGGCGATGAAGATCGCCGTGCCCCGCGCCAGGATCCTGGCGGAAAAAGAGGCGGCGGTCTCCGAGACCAACTGAACGCCCATCCCTTCTCTCATATCCCCAAAAAAGCGAGACCGCATTCGTTCGCGGTCCCGCTTTTTGATGTTTCGGATGTCCGCCGCGGCTCACTCCCGCCGCAGCGCCTCAATGGGGCTGAGCCGCGCCGCTTTTCGCGCCGGGTACACCCCGAAGATCAGGCCGATGCCGCAGGAGACGGCGGTGGCCAGAACGATGGCGGAAAACCGGACGGTGATGGGAAATTTCACCGCCGCGCAGATGATGGCCGCCAGCGCCGAGCCGAGGAGGATGCCGATGACGCCGCCGATGACGGCGACGATGGCCGACTCAAAGAGGAACTGCGTCATCACCGACGACGTCTTCGCGCCGAGGGCGCGGCGGATGCCGATTTCCCTGGTGCGCTCGGTGACGGAGACGAGCATGATGTTCATAACGCCGATGCCGCCGACCAGCAGGGAAATCGCGGCGACAAAGGCGATGAAGGCCGTGGCCGTATCGAGAAGACTGTTGATTTGAGACAGCGAATCGCTGAAGCTCTCCATCATAAAATACTCGTCCTCGGCGACGTTATGGCGGCTCTTCAGCAGCCCGATACAGCGCTGGGCCACCGAGGCGCTGTCGGCGCCGTCCTCCAGAAAGAGGCGGAGACCGTAAATCTCGTCGGTATCCCAGCCCCAGTCGGCCAGGGCCGTATAGGGAATATCGGCGGTCACGGCGGTGCTGTCGTAGGCCATCGAGATGACGCCGCCGGTCTTCTTTTGATCGCGGACGCCGCAGATCTCCACGTCCAACGTCATGCCGTACAGATTGACGGGCAGATCCATGCCGACGACGTCGTCGCTGCCGAACATCCGCAGCGCGTCCTCACGGCTGATAACACAGATCCGGCGGCCGTTCTCCACGTCCCCGTCGTTGAAATAGCGGCCGCGGATGATTTCCATGCGGTTGCTGTTCAGGGCGAGCATCGCCGAGCCGCCGTTGACATCGATCGTAAAGGTATCCTTATCCGTCGTCACCGTGCCCCTGTAGCCCATATCGGGGGTTATACCGTGGACCCCCTCGAGGGAAGAGAGCGCGGAGATGTCGTCGGCGGTGATGTAATCGTTGGCGGAAACCGCCGCGTCATCAAGATAGATGAACATCTGGCCGCTGAACATGTCGTTGAGCTCGCCGGTCATCCCTTTTTTGAAGCCGCCGCCGACGGACATCACCGCCACCACCGAAGTGATGCCGATGATGATGCCGAGCATGGTCAGAAAGGAGCGCCCTTTATTGGCCGTGATGTTGGCGACGGCCATTTTAAAATACTCTCTGAGCAGATTCATATCAAACTCCCCGGGAAACCGCGGCGTCCTTTCGCCGCGTCACTGTCAAAACGATATCCGTCACTCTTCCGCGTCGGTGAGGGAGCGGGCGATCATGCCCTCTTCCAGACCGTCGGGGAGGAGACGGATCACTTCGTCGCCCTCCTCGAGACCGCGGCTGACGGCGATTTTGCCGTCGGCGGAAACGCCGGTCACCACGGGACGCTTCTCAATGACGCCGTCGCGGAGGACATAGACAAAGGAGCCGTCTTTGGAAATGTTGACGGCTTCGGCGGGAATGACAAGGGCGCCGGCAACGACGGGCATTTCAATGGCGACTTTGGCGTCGCTGCCGTAGACGATGGCGCCGTCGTTGTCATCGATTTTGACTTGGGCCGCCATGACGACGCCGCCTTTTTCGTTCTTCTGGGCGATGTTGCCGATGGAGCTGACGGTGCCGCTGTACGTTCTGCCGTCGATGGTGATGACGGCGGACTGGCCCTCTTCGACGCGGCTGAAATCGGCCTTGGCGATGTTGACGTCGACGCAGAGATCCCCCAGGGAGGCCACGGTCATCAGCTCGCCGCCCTGGGTCGCCATATAGCCGCCGGATACCGCGGCGGCGGCTTCCCCTTCGCCGGCGCTCACGCCGCCGACGGAAATGACGATGCCGTCAAAATCGGCTTTCACACCTTCCTGCCCCTTTTTCAGCGCCTCCGCGGCGGCGGCGGCTTTCGCCTCGGCCAGAGCGGAGTTTTCCTTCAGCTGGGCGATGCCGTCGGCGGTGAGGGCGCCCTCGTCGCCGTTGGCGGCGGCCTGCGCCTCGGCAAGAAGGCTCTGGGTCTTTTCGATCTTAGCGTTGACGGAAGCGATCTCGTTATTGACAGAGACCACGGCGGCGTCGGTCGAAGGATCCGCACCGGCGGCCTCGGCCTGGCGGGATTTTTCCGCGGCCCGCGTGTTCAGCTCCGCCAGCTTTTTCTGGAGGCTGTCCACCTGGGACTGGTAGTCTTTGACTTTGGCCCGGGCCTTTTTCGCCGCGGAAATCTTGGCGTTGTTCTGAGCGAGGGCGTCGTTGTTGGCGTGAACCGCGGAGGACTTTTCAAGCTGGGCCGTTTTGTTTTCCTCTGCCAGCGCCGTACAGTCAAAATTGACGAGGAGATCCCCGGCGCTGACGATGTCGCCCTTTTTCCGAACGACGTCGCCCAGGGGAGCGCTGACCGGGGCGTAATACGTTTTCGTCACGGTGCTGCCGACGCTGCCGCTCGTATCCACGGTGGAGCGGAGATCTTCCCGGGCGACGGCGACCACCTCGACGGTGGGGACGGCGCCGCCGCCGAAGATCTGCACGGCAACAATGGCGACGAAAGCAACGGCCAGCAGGGAAACGACGGCGATCAGCGCCGTGATCTTTTTATTTTTGCCGAGCTTTGCCCGGACCGCGGCGAACCGGCGGCGGGACGGATCGGATTCTTTTTTTCCGCGGATACCGCGCGGCAGGCGGATCTTTTTTAATTTCATAGCGTGCTCTCCTTATCGGGTACAGGTAAAACAGGTTCCGGCGGGGACATCGTGGCATCTTCGCGGACGGAGTCCGAGGCGACGCGGCCGTCCAGAATGCGGACACAGCGCTTCGCTTCGGCGGCGATATCGTCGTCGTGGGTGATGAGGACGACGGTCCTGCCCTCTTCGTTGAGGCGGTGGAGGATGGCCATGATCTCCCGGCTGGAAGCCGAATCCAGATTGCCGGTGGGTTCGTCGGCGAGGATCAGCGGCGGCGAACCGGCGATGGCCCTGGCGATGGCGACGCGCTGTTGCTGACCGCCGGACATTTCCGCCGGTTTGTGGCTCATCCGCGATTCCAGACCGACGACGCGGAGGGACGCTTCCGCCAGGGCGCGGCGTTCCTTCCGTCCCATGCCCCGGTAGATCAGGGGCAGCTCCACATTTTCCACGGCGCTGAGACCGGGGATGAGGTTGAACCCCTGAAAGATGAAGCCGATCTCCCGGTTGCGGACATCCGAAAGGTCGTTGTCGTCCATGGCGGCGACATCGCTGCCGTTGAGGCGGTATTCCCCGGAAGTCGGCACGTCGATGCAGCCGAGCATGTTCATGAGGGTGGATTTCCCGGAGCCGGACTGACCGATGACGGCCACGAATTCCCCTTCCTCCACGGTAAGGGAAACGTGATCCAGCGCCCGGACCTCGTTTTCCCCGGGGTTATAAATTTTGCATAAATCTCTCACTTCAATCAGTGCCGCCATCCTGTTCCTCTTTCCGAATCAACACTTCACCATACGGAACCGCATACAAAAAAGGCGCAGAAAAGAGAGCTGCACGCGCACCTCCCCACTGTGCCTTTCCTCTGCGATTATTGTACAATATCCGGACAAACGGCTCAATAAACAAAACCTTAATAAATTCTTAAATTTCCGTGAATACGCGAAAAAAACTCAAAACGATCCCGAAACGCTCTTCCCCGTCTCTTTCACGAAAGCGACAACGTCGCTGCCGCGGAGCATGGTGAGGAACTCGTCGACCTCGCCGCGCCGAGGCAGTTCCGCGGCGACCCAGGCGCCGACGGTGTTTTCAGCGACGCCGATGGACTGGGTCTGAATGTTCAGCACCGTCACATGTTCCTCACGCAGAAGCAGGAACAGCTCCCGCAGCGGGACGCCTTCCGTCAGCTCAATATAGAAATGACATTCCCGGGAAAAACGGTTCATCCGCAGGTCGACCCGGCCCAACACAAAATAGGTGAGCACGATCAAAAGCAGGATGATGACGGTTCCCTCGAGATAGCCGATCCCCGCGGCCAGCCCCGTACAGGCACAGGCCCAGAGCCCCGAAGCCGTCGTGAGCCCCCGCACCTCGTTGCGGCCGGTCACGATGATCGTACCGACGCCGAGGAAGCCGACGCCGCTGATGACCTGAGCGCCGATGCGGGCCAGATCGACGTTGGCGCCGGGAAACTGATAATAGATGTATTCCCCGACAATCATCGTCAGCGCCGAGCCGACACAGACGAGGACATGGGTTTTGAGGCCCGCGCCGCGGTTGCGGTATTCCCGCTCAAAGCCGATGATCATGCCGACAAGCATGGCCAAAAGCAGACGCAAAAAAACGGAAGCGGTGCTCCAGCCGTGGATCGTATCGAGAAGAAAAGTCATCGTTCCGTTCCTCCTTTCCGTAACGCAGACCATTGTCCGTCCCTTTAAAAAAAGCATATCATCTCCCCCCGGAAAAGTCAACTCAGCGGAGGAACGGCAAAGAAACGGCGCGTGAAAACGGGGCGCGCCTCATTGACAAAGGCGCGGCGGCCATTTATAATAAGATGTGTGCGCTTAAGGAATCACGAAAGCACCCGTTTTCGCGGTCCCTTAATAAAGGAAAGGATCCCCGAGACAATGAAACAGTGTATGGACACGGAAAACCTCCACCGCCGGCTGAAAAAAGCGGCGGGGCAGGTCAGCGCCATCGACCGCATGATCGACGAGGACGTTCCCTGCGAGGAAATTCTGCTCCAGATCAACGCCGCCAAATCGGCGCTGCACAAGTGCGGCCAGATCATTCTGGAAGGACACATCCGGCACTGCGTCCGCGACGGCATTGAAAGCGGCGACAGCGACGAGACCGTCAGAAAATTCACCAAAGCCGTGGAACGGTTCGCCAATCTCTCCTGACCGCCGCGCGGATACCAAAACACAGATAAAACAGTCGGTTCCGGCTGTTTTTTTATTTTGCCCCTTGACAAATATACCCCACGGGGGTATAATGACAATACCCTTAGGGGGTATGGGTATTTTGCCCACTTTCCATCGTAACTTTCCTTATTTTGTTCCCGCCTCGGCAACCCGGGGGAAAGGGCCGGACGTATGTGCGCTTTGGCGTCCGCCCTTTCCCGCCGCAGGCGCGAAGCATCAAAAGGGGGTCTCATCATGCACAGGCTCATCACTCAGGCGGAAAAGGCTTTGTCCCTGGGCGGTGTAAAAAAAGACGCCGCTCTGGTAATCATCGCCGGAACGGCGTTGATTTTCAGCTTTTTCCGGCCGTCTTCGGTTCCCTTCGATCCGGCCTGGATCGCCATTCTCCTCTGCGGCACGCCCATCGTCATCGAGGCCGTCATCGGCCTCGTCACCGAATTTGACGTCACCGCCGACGTCCTCGTGGCCTGCGCCCTGATCGCCTCCGTCTGCATCGGGGAGACTTTTGCCGCCGGGGAAGTCGCCGTCATCATGCGGTTGGGCGGTCTGCTGGAAAACATGACCGTGGCGAGGGCCCGGGCCGGCATTGAAAAACTCGTGAAACTGACGCCGACAACGGCGCGGCGGCTGGAGGACGGCGGCGAGACGGTCATCAACGCCGGGGAAGTCCGCGTCGGCGACATCCTCTCGGTCCGCCCCGGCGAGACCGTCGCCGTCGACGGCGTCATCCTCCGGGGGGAGACCTCCGTCAACCAGGCGGTGATGACCGGGGAATCCCTGCCCGTGGATAAGACCGTCGGCGACGAGGTCTTCAGCGGCACCGTCAACCAATACGGCGCCTTTGAGATGAGGGCCGCCAAGGTCGGCGAGGACAGCTCCGTGCAGCGGATGATCCGGCTCGTCCAATCCGCCGACGCCGACAAGGCGAAAATCGTCTCTCTGGCCGACCGCTGGGCCGTCTGGATCGTCCTCATCGCCTTTTCCACGGCGCTGATCACCTGGTTCGTCACCGGGGAGATCCTCCGCGCCGTGACGATCCTCGTCGTCTTCTGTCCCTGCGCCCTGGTGCTGGCGACGCCGACGGCGATCATGGCCGGCATCGGCAACGTGACCAGACACGGTTTTCTCGTTCGGGAGGGCGACGCCCTGGAGCGGCTGGCCCGCGTTTCCCGCGTCGCCTTCGACAAGACCGGCACCCTGACCCACGGAAAACCCGCCGTGACCGAGGTCCGCGGCGTGACCATGAGCGAAGAGGAGCTCTACCGCCTCGCCGCCGCCGCGGAAAGCGCCTCGGAGCACCCCCTGGGCAAAGCCGTCGCCGCCTGTTATCAAAGGGAGCGCGGCCGCCACGGCGCGGACGTCCGTGATTTTCGGATGATCCCCGGCCGCGGCGTCCGCGCCGAAGTGGACGGCAGGACCGTCATCGCCGGCAGTGAAACGATGCTGACGGAACAGGGCATCGCCCTTGGTGAAACGGCGGCACGGCAAGCCGCGAAGAGCCGGGAGAAGGGCGCGGCGCTGGTCTTCGTCGCCGTCGACGGCGCTTTCGCCGGGCTCATCGCCCTCACCGACACGCTGCGGCCCGAGAGCGGGACGACGGCGGCGCGCCTCGTTTCCCTCGGCGTGACGCCGACGATGCTCACCGGCGACAGCGAAAAAGCCGCCGCGGCCACCGCCGCGGCCTGCGGCATCAGCGATTTCCGCGGGGAGTGCCTCCCCGAGGATAAACTGGCTTACATCAGCGCCCTGCGGGAGCGGGGCGAAGAGATCGCCATGATCGGCGACGGCGTCAACGACGCGCCGGCGCTGAAAAAGGCTTCCGTCGGCATCGCCATGGGCGGCGTCGGCAGCGACATCGCCGTGGAAGCCGCCGGCATCGTCCTCGTCGACGACGAAGTCAGGGAACTGCCGCACCTTTTCGCCCTGTCACGGCGGATGATGTTCGTCATCAAGGGGAACCTCACCTTCTCGATGGTCCTGAACTTTACCGCCCTGGCCCTGGCGGTCGCGGGCGTCCTCAGCCCCGTTGTCGGCGCCCTCGTGCACAATGCCGGTTCCGTTTTCGTCATCATCAACTCGGCGCTGCTGCTGAAATGGAAACAAAGACCGAATGGACAGAAGCGGCGCGGCGGCGTGCCCCGATACCGCTCCGCCGCGGCGGAAGAGAGCTGACGCGCGGCGGCAGGACAAAGGCCGCGAAACCACCGCAAAAAAACGGAGTACGAAGGATGTATTTCATCACTTCGTACTCCGTTGTTATTTTTTCAGCGCGTCAGCACGGGTCATTTCAGACACTCGCCGATCCAATCAATCAGGTTTTCCGTGCTGTCGCCGGTACGTTCGGCGGTTGTGTGTCCCTGTCCCCAGACAGTTTCAAAGTCAACATCCGCCGCGCCGGAAGCGGCAAGGGCCAGAGCCAAATTCATTTCGGTGGTAAGGGAGGTGTCGCTCTGCTCAATGCCGCTGCGGATACGCCAGTAAGGAGCCACGGAGGACGTCCCCGCGCCGTCGTAACCGTCACAGAGGAAGTACATGGGATTGTACATCGCCTGGCGGATCAGGGAAGAGACGCCGAGACTGTCCGTCTCTTCCAGATCGGCGGCATACTCCGCGGCGCAAGCGTCGTTGTAGTCGCCGAACGCGGCGTAATCGCCGCCGTTTTCGGCGAGGAGCCCGGCAAGGACGCTGTCGAAGTGGAGAGCGTCGCTTTCACCGGTGCCGAACACTTTGTTCTCCGCCTGTTCCCGGTCGAGATCGTCAAAGGCCGCCACATCTTTGGACGCGTTCTTACAATGCTTCACGAAGGCCGCCACATCAGTAATGGAAGCGGTATTCGAAGCGGCGTCGTAGCGGATCCATTCCTCGTCACCGTTCAGCGCGTCAATGTAATCCTGCGCTGTTTCATAAGTTACCGAAGCCTCGCCGTCGAAAGACGCCTCATCGGAAGAACCTTTTTCCTTATCGTCGGAAGGCTTCCCGCCGGAAGGTTTTTCGCCGGAGGGAGGTCCCTCTTTTTCTCCGCTGTCAGCGCCGTTTCCCTGGGAAGACTCCGTGGAGACCGCTGAATCACTTTCGGAGCCATCCCGCGAATCGGGAGCGCCGGAAGGTTCCCCGTCACCGGATCCGCCGCCGGAAGTATAGGGAAACGCCGTATCGGCAAGGAAATGATTGAGGGAAGTTTCGATGGTATTGAGAAGATATTCGTAATAAGTGCCGTCGGTATAGATGCCGTCACCGGAAGCGGCAAGGGTCAGGACAGTGCCGTCCTCGGCGGTGAGACCGAGATCGTTGATGTAGGCGGCATAGGCCTCGGCGAGATCGTCGGAAAGCGCGGACGTCCAGGTATCATCGCTTCTCGTGCCGCTGTCGCTGTATTGGCCCATCATCCATTCGTAGGCTTCGTCGGCCTCATCCAGGGCGGTAATAGGACACCAGCACATCGCGCCGCAAACGGCGTCGCTGAGCGCGTTGCCGTCCTTGTCTGTCATCGCCGCGCCGATGGCCTCCAGATAGGGCGTATAGAGGTCGCTGTCACCGCTGGCCCCCAAGACGGCGCATTGGGCGCCGCCGCCGCTGTGACCAAAGACGAAAACGGCGTTGCTGTCACCGGGGAGAACGTCCTCGTTATAGCGCAGATAGCGGATGGCGGCTTTTAAGTCGGTCACGCCCCAGGGCGCGCCGCCGTCGTAGGCAGAGCCGTCGCTGTTTTCACCGTTGTCGCGGCCGCGGCAGCCGGCATATACATAGATAAAACCGGCTTCCAGATAATCCGAAGCGTCCCGATAGCTGTATTCCGTCGGCGCTTCCTGGGCGGCATAGCCGGCGGTATTGACCGGCAGCACCAGCGGCGCCGTCGCCGCGGTATAACCGTTGACTTCGCCTTCGTCATTGACGGTACAGGTATACGTTCCGTCGCCGTTGTCCTCACCGTCCAGATAGGCGCCGGGAACGTAAATGCCAAAGGACTCATACGCGTCGGCGGCGGGAGAACCGCAGTAGACAACGTTAATCTGCCAATAGACGTCGTTGTCCGCGTCGTACTGCCAGGCGCCTTCGTCAAAGGTCAGGGAGACCGCGGCGGCGTTTTTTTCCGCTCCGCAGCCGCAGAGGGACGCCGTGATCGTGAAAACGGTCAGCAAAACCAATGCTTTTTTCCATAAAGTCATTTTCTTTTCCTCCTGTCGTTTCATTTTCAACGTTTTCCCAATGATACGGTAAAAAGATGGAAGTTTTATTGAAACTTTATTTCAGCAGCGGGATCTCGAACCGGAACGTCACCTTGCCGCCGCCGCAGTCGACGGAAACGCTGCCGCCGTGGCCTTCGGCGATGGCCTTGGCGATGGCGAGACCGAGGCCGTAGTGGCCGCTGTCCCGCCGGGAACTGTCGCCGCGGTAAAAGCGCTCGAAAATCGCTTTGCGGGTCTCCTCGGGGATCGCCTCGCCGTCGTTGGTGACGCGAAGCACGGCGCTGTTCCGCTCCGCTTTCAGGGAGAGATCGACACGGGGCCCTTCGGCGTGGCGCATGGCGTTGTCCAAAAGGATGGACGTGACCTGCTGAAGCTGGCCGCTGTCACCGCGGACGGTGACGTTCTCCGCCACATCGGCGCGGAGGGTCAGGCCTTTTTCATAGGCGACGCTCTCAAAGGGCAGGGCCTCGCCGGTGACGACACGGCTGAAATCGACCCGTTCCTTTTTGGCGGCGACCTGCTCCGTCCTGGCCAGATCCAGCAGCTGACCGACGAGGCTGCCCATGCGGGCGTTCTCGTGGCGGATGTTGTCGAGCCAGGGGTTGGCGCCGATATCCCGTTCCAGCAGCTCCGCGTTGGCGCTGACGACGGCCACGGGGGTCTTCAGCTCATGACCGGCGTCGGAAATGAACTGCTTTTGCTTTTGATAGTTCTCCTCAAGGGGTTTGACGATGCGGCGGGCGATGACCGTGGCGGGGATGAAAAAGAGCAGCACGAAAACGGAACCGAAAATCAGCGTTGAGCGCATCAGCGTTTCCGTGTTGTCGTTCATGATCGTGTTGTCGATGAAGGCGACGAGGGTATAACCTTCCTTTTCCCGAACGAGATAGCGCAGGTTATCGATGACGCCGCCGGTCTTTCCCTTTTCGAGGACATCCTCGGCGAGCTCCTCAAGATCGTCATCGCTGTACAGACCGTCGCCGCTTTCGTCGTTGTCGACGGCGAGGACGACATCGTCGGCGGCCAGGGCCACGGAATAGAAAGTGGAGAGACGATAGACCCGGGCGTCGTTTTCGGGCAGTTCGTTTTCGGCGGGCGGCGTCTCCGCCGCCGCGCCGGGATCAGAAACGCCGTCGCTCCCCTCCGCCGGGGCGGTCTGACCGTCCGGGGCGAGGCGGACAGCGGGGTCGCCGCCTCTTTCGCCGCCGTAGGGCGCGGCGCCGTCACGGTCTTCCCGGTCCTCCGGCTCATCACCGTCGTCGTCATCGTTATCGTCGTCGTCATCGTCGTCATCTTCCTCCCGTTCGTCGGAAGGCACCGCGCCGCGGAACTCCGCCGAGACCGGCGGCGCGGCTTCACTCTCCGCCGCGGCGGTCAGGAGGAACGGCGCGCTCACCGCGGAGGACATCCCCGCCGTGTCCGCGGGGAACGATTCCGTTTCCGCGGCGGCCTCTTCGCTCTCTTCTTCCTCCGCGGCCGCCGCCAGATGATCGGCGAGGACGTAGTGGTCGGCGTACTGCTCCAGCATCGCCTTGTTGCGCTGGGTCATTTCAAAATAGCTGGAGGCGTAAATGACGCCGAGGGCGGCGAGGAGGATCAGCACCAGAATGGCCATGATGGCGGCGACGATCTTTCGCCTCGATTTCTTAAACATGGCGGTACCTCAGTTCATAACCGACGCCGCGGACGGCCTTGATTTCCGTTTCCGCGCCGACAAAGTGCAGCTTTTTGCGGGTGAAGGAGACGTAGACCTCGACGTTGTTATATTCGGCGTCGCTGTCGTAGCCCCAGATACGGACGGCGATCTGCTCCCTGGTCAGGATCTGCCCCTGATTGGCGATGAGATATTCCAGCAGGCGATATTCCTTTTCTCCCAGGCGTACTTCCTGTCCCGTTTTCACACAGGTCAGCCGGGCCGTTCCCTGTTTCAGGGCGATGTCGCCGAAGGAAAGGGAGCCGTCGTCGGTGGGGAGGTTCCGCCGCAGCAACGCCCTGAGCCGGGCCAAAAGCTCGGCGCTTTGGAAGGGCTTTATCAGATAATCGTCGGCGCCGCTGTCGAGGCCGGTCACTTTGTCATCGAGTTCCCCTTTGGCCGTCAGCATCAAAATCGGCGTTTTGATCTTTGCCCGGCGGGCTTCCCGGGCGATGGCGAAGCCGTCGATGCCGGGGAGCATCACGTCGAGGATAATGGCGTCATAGGTGCCGCTCTCCACGGCGTCGCGGCCGGAAAGCCCGTCGGCGCAGTGATCGACTTCGTAGCCCTCGCGCCGCAGCAGCTCGGCGAGGGCCTTCGCCAAACGCACCTCATCTTCAACAAGCAAAAGTTTCATGATAAAAAACCTCTCGGGATCCTTTTCAAAAAAAAGCGGATGGTTCTATCGTTTATTATATCATAAAACATTGAAAAAAGATGGAAAAAAAAGCGGCGGAGACCGCCGCGGCAATAGGAATTGTTTCATTTTCAGAGAGTGGCCCGCGATGAAAAAACCGCCGGCACGGCCAAATCATGTCTCGCCTTCCTCGGTTTCCGCCAGCATCGCCGCCGTCCCCCGGCGGAGCTTTTCAAAGGTCTCGTCGCTGATGACGTGCTCCAGCTGACAGGCTTCACGGTTGGCCGTTTCCTCATCCACGCCGAGGGAGACGAGGAAGAGCTGAAAAAAGGTGTGTTTCTCAACGATGCGCTCCGCTTCCCGCCGCCCCTTTTCCGTCAGAGAGAGGAAGCGGTTCTCATCGGCAGAGACGAGGTCTTCCCCTTTCAGGGCGACGAGGGCCCGGCTGATGCTGGCCTTGGAAAAATCCATATAATCAGCGAGCTCAATGGCGCGGATCGGCCGCCGGTGCTTTTGGGTCAAAAAGTAGATGGCTTCCACATAATCTTCCCGCGATTCGTTTTGTATCCGCTGAAAGGGGCGGGGGCCGTTCGGCGCCACAGTCTTCTTTTTCACCGGGGACTCCTTTCCGCCGTAATGTTCGTAGAGACTAACTAAAGAATGAGAAGAAAGCCGCGGCAAGTCCGATTTGCCAAGAGAAAACAGAGCTTCGGAATGGGCGGCCGATTTCTTTCGCGCTTCAAGTTAGTTAGATTGTACTTACACATTATACCCCGCTTTTGCCCCCGCTGTCAAGGGCAAAAAAATCCTCCCCGTCATGGGGAGGGAAAAAGGTCACGGCGTTCCGCCGTTCTCCGCGTCAGGTATCGGCCCTTTCTTTCCGGTTCCAAGAGCCTTCGATTTCTTCGGCAAAGGCCGCGATGATATCGTTCACCGCGTCGGGGCAGTCGGTGTTGGCGTTGTGCCCCGCGCCGGGGATCCAGCTGACGGGAAGACCGGTTCTGCCGTGCCACGCGCGGTTATAGCGCTTTGTCGACCCGGCCCGGTCCCGTTCGCCGCAGATCAGCCGCGCCGGGCAGTCGATGAGATACGGGCGGTCCGCCTCGACGGCCTCGGCCACCATCCGATAACCGTGACCGGCTAATTTCGCGTAGTACGCTTTGTCACCGTCGTAGGTCCGCATCATCTCCTTCATCAGGTCCCGGCCGTAAGGCGTTTCGGCGCAGCCCTTCGCCCCGGAGCGCACCAGCGCATTCCAGGGATAGAGACGATAGAGCGACTCCATCCGCTTCAGCAGCCACAGCTCGGCGGCGGTATAAAAGCTCCGCTGAAGGGGCGAGGAGTCGATGGCGATAAAGCCCTTGGCAGTTCCGGGGAACAGCTCCATAAAGACCTGAGCGACGTAACCGCCCATAGACTGACCGACGAGGACGGGACAGCGGACGTTCTCCCGCTCCAAAATCCCTTTGAGCCACCGCGCCTTGTCCGCCAGGGAAAAGGAGAACTCAAAGGGGCGGGAAGCGCGGTGCCCCGGAGCGTCCCAGACGAGCCAGCCCCGCCGGCCGGAGAAACAGGCCGTCTGCTTTGCAAAGAGGCGGTGATCCGCCGTGAGGCCGGGCAAAAAAACGAGGAAAGCGCCGCCGTCCGCCGAGCCCCTTTCGATCCAATAGCGGATCGCGCCGCGATCCGTCCCAAATTCTTTCGCGATCATCGTCTCCCTCCTTTCGCCGCCGCTTTTCTTTATTTTACCATGATTCCCCTTTGGGATAAAGCGTTAAAAGCGAGTGCAGAAAAAGCGTGAACTGCACCCCATTTGTTAGACAAGTATGGTATACTACTAACAAGTGGGGTGTTGTTATATGCCAAAAGGAATATCAAACAAGA
>CADBQN010000051.1 GCA_902796855.1 uncultured Bacillota bacterium
AAGGGCCTGACACCTGCTCAACACAGATACCAGACCCTTCAGGTCGCTTAATTAAATCTTTTGTCTAACTTTTGGGGTTCACTTCAAAGGCGCGGGGCTTTTCATATAATCGTTTCGGAAGCCGTTTCATAAAGAAGCGGCGATTTTTTTCGCCAAAGCCATGATCGTCAGCATCGGCGGGTTGCCCATGGCCTTCGGCAGCAGCGTCGCGTCGGCCACATAGAGATTGTCCGGGAGGACGGCGGGATGCAGCGTCCGCTTTTCCGCCGCGGTCAGGGGCAGCATGCCGCCGGGGTGCCCGGCGTTTAAGATGCCCAAAAACTGCTTTTCCTCGGCGACGCCCAGCCGGGCCAATATCTCCCGGCACTCCGCCACGGCGACCTTGAGGCGCTTTCGGTCGGTCTCCGTCAGGGTTTTCTCAAGCTTCCCGCCGGGGACGCCGCCCCGCTCCTCATCGGCCAGCTTGATCATGACGCTGGCCAGATCCGCCATCGGCAAACGCCAGTCCTTATGAAAGAAAAAGCTGAGGTAGTCCATATAGGGCGAGAGGATATAGCCCTCCCGCTGGCTGATAAAGGGCATCAGGATCTGCCGCTCCTGATGGAGGCCGGGGAGCGGCCCCGCTACGCAGAGCACCGGATCCACGAACAGCGTTTTGCCGCAGGGAATGCCGGAGTTCTCCAGAATCACCGGCGTGCCTAAGCCGCCGGCGGCGAGGATTACGAGATCGGCGCGGAAGACGGTTTTTCTGCCATGGTGAACCGCGGCAACACCGGTCACGGTCCTGCCGGCGGTTTCCAGCGCCGTCACTCCGCAGCCGGTGACCAGCTCCGCCCCGGCGGAGGCCGCCTGCGCCACCAAAGCCCGGGTATCCCACTTCGCGCCGACGGGGCAGCCGACGGCGCAGTGGCCGCAGCCGACGCACTTTTCGGCGTTCAGCAGCTTCGGCGTGACGACGGGGTCAAATCCCATCTCCTCAAAGAGCGCGTACATCCGCTTTGTCGTTTTCGTCCAGCGCTTTTGGTGCGCCGTGGTGACGGGCAGCTCCCGGCCGAGTTCCGCGAAGGCATCGTCGAGGTCGATGCCGAGGGCTTTGAGATCGCCGTCGTACCGCAGGGCGTTGCCGGTGGCGAGAGTGGTGGTGCCGCCGACCCCGAGGCCGCGCACCATCACCAGCTCGCCGCTTTTTTCCACCGCCATGTTCCGGAGGAACAGGCGGATGAGGCGCTCGTCAAAAAAGAGGCCGCTCCGCCGCAGCTTCGCCATTTTGGAAACGGAGAGGGAAAAGGGCCGGAATTCCTTTCCGGCCTCTAAGATCGTGACCTGATACCGCCCCTGCAGCTCCCGGGCCATCATGGCGCCGCCGGCGCCGGTGCCGACGACAATGGCGGTCTTTTTTGTTCGTGCCGCGTTCATTTTCGCTCCTCTCCTTTCTCAAAACAGGCCGCGCAGCGGCGGCGGCCCTCGCTGATCCGTTCCGTAAAAGTCAGTTCGCCGCCGCCGAGGATCCCGGCAATGATGCCCTCGTCCGCTTGGGACATCAGGGCGCACCGCTCCGGCGTGTAGAAACGGCCGAAATAACAGGAGGACACCGTGATCTCCCCGGGAAGACGCCCCGTCATCGTGATGCCGATGCCGCGGTAGAGGGCAAAGATCAGCCGTTCCAGGTCTTCCCGGTCGTCCAGACCGGTGACGCGGCGGATTTTGCGCCCCGCGGCGAAGGCCGCCGCCCGGAGCCGCGCGGGGTCGACGTTCTCCCGGTCGGCGGTGAACGCCGCGTATTCCCGAAGGGCGCGCTCATAGGGGAGGAACCAGATCCCCTTCGCCGCCGCGCCGAAGCCGCGGGCGGTGACGTTCAGCAAAAGCTGCAGTTCCAGACAGCGCAGCCGCTCCGGCATATGGCGCTCCCAGCGTTTCAGGAGCTTTCTGAAAAAACGCGCTCTCCCTTTCAACGGTACATCTCCTCAATTTCCTCCGCGAACCGCGCTTCCACCGGGCCCCGCTTGACTTTCAGGTTCGGCGTCAGCTCCCCGGCCTGAATGCTCAAAGGACGGTCGATCACGCGGTATCTGCGGATTTGTTCCGGGTGGGACAGATCGGCGTTGACCCGTTCCACCTGTTCCGCGAGGTCGGGAACGTCCCCTTCCAACCACAGCAGCGCCGTGCAGCAGGGGCGTTTCTCCCCGATGAGGACGGCCTCGGCGACGCCGGGGATGTCCTTCAGCCGCTCCTCTATTTTGGGGACGCTGATGTTCTTGCCGTAGGCCGTAACGATAAAATCCTTCTTTCGCCCGAACAGCGTGATATGCCCGTTTTCGTGGATCGTGCCCAGATCCCCCGTTTTCAGGACGCCGTTTCGAATGTTCTCCGTTTCGAGCCCGTCATAGCCCGGCGTCACCTGGGGCCCGGCGACGATCAGCTCACCGTCGGCCGCCGCCGTCACCGTCGTATCCGGCAGCGGCGTACCGATGGTGGGGATGACGTTGTCTCCCAGACGGTTGATGGTGATGAGGGGGGCTTCCGTCTGACCGTAGGCGTTGTGGATCTCGATGCCCAGGGCGCGGAACCGTTTCAGCAGCCCTTCGCTGACCGGGGCGGAGCCGACGATCAGCTGTTTGCAGCGGTCGAGACCGGCCTTTTTCAGCACCGCCCGGCGCAGCACCGCGGCGATGGCCCGCTTTGCCGGGCCCTCCTTCGCCGCGAGCCAGGCTCTGCCCAGCGCGTTGTCCGTCGCCCGGTCCCAGAGCTTTTCGTAAAAGCGGGGGACGGAGAAGAACACCGTCGGCCGCACCTTCGGCAGCGCTTCCGTCAGCGCGCCGAAGTCGTTCAGATAATAGTAATCGACCTTCGAGAGGACGTAATACGGCGCGTAGGAGGCCAGAATCCCCTCCACCACGTGGCTCAGGGGCAAAAAGGAGAGATAGCGCATGGAGCGGTTCCGATCCTTCCAGGTCAAAAGGCCGGTCAGCACCTCGCCCATCCAGGCGAGCTGACCGAAGCGGAACGTCACGCCTTTCGGCTCCCCGGTGGTGCCGGAGGTGTAGCGGATCGTCGCCAGATCCTCCGCGTCGCCCCGGGAGAACCCCGCGGGACCGTCGGCGGCGGCAAGGAACCGCTCCCAGGTCATCACCGACGGGTGCCGTATCTCCTCCCCGACGGAGAAGGACACGATCCGCGCCTCCGTCTCAACGGTGCCGATCTGTTCCATCATCCGCCGGTCGCCGACGAAGAACCACGCCGCGCCGCTCTTTTTCAGCAGCGTCGCCGTTTCCGCCGCCGGGGTCGTGTAATAGATGGGGACGCTGACGGCGCCCAAAAAGCCGATGGCCTGTTCCAACACCATATAGGCCACGGAATTGACGCCGGTGAGGGCGATCCTGTCCCCTTTGCGCGCGCCCCGGCGCCAAAGGGCCGAAGCGGCGCGGTCGATCCGTTCGTTGACTGTCGGCCCGTCCGCGGCGGCGACGCCGTCGGCGGTGATATCATAAAAGCGGATCGGATAACGCCGGCTCTCCCGCCTGATTTGGGCCCGCTCAAACACGTTCAGCCCGTCCTGGCGCATAAAGTTTTTGCGGCAGGCGAAGGTCAGCAGCGTGTCGATGTAATCGCGCCAGCGCGGCTCAAAGGGGCCGCAGACGCGGTCGGTGTTGGCGCGGTCGAACTCCTGCTCCCCGAAGAAATAGGGGGTCAATGTCAGAAAATTGGTCAGAGCGTTCTTTTTCCGCCCGCTCTCCTTCCGATTATAGCGCAGGCCGGCCCGTTCCAGCCCGGGGAGGGGCAGGAACAGCGGCTTGGGCAGCTCCTCGCCGAGGTTCTGTTTGGCCCAGGCGCGGACATAGGCCGCGAGCTCCCCGGCTTTGGGCGCCGCCTCTTTCGGGCAGGTCAGATGGAACGTCCTGCCGGAGGCTTCCTCGGCGCGGCAGACGCGGATCACCGCCTCCGCCACAGCGTCGCCGGGGACGAGGTTCAGCGGCGTCTCCGCCCGGACCGGCAGCACCCGCAGACGCCCCAAAAGCATCTGTTTTAAGAGGTAATAGACCGTATTGAACGTCCGGACCCAGCCCGTCGCGGAATCCCCCACGATCATGCCGGGGCGGCAGACAGAAAAGGGCAGCCCCGATTCGCGGACCAGCGTTTCGGCCTTGGCCTTGCTCTCCTCGTAAAAGCAGGAAAAATCGTTCCCCGGCGGTTCCTCCTCGGTCACGATGCCGCGGCGGCGGCCCGCGACATAGGCGGTGGAGAGATAGACAAAGCGGCGCAGGCGCCGCGCTTCGGCGGCAAAGGCCAGAGTCTGCCTCGTACCCTCGTAATTGGTGTTCATCAGCTCCCGCCGGCTCTTCTGGAAGTTGGTCTCGGCGCCGACGTGGAGCACAAGGGTGACGCTGTCCAAAAGCGCGCGGCGGTCTTCTTCGCCCAGCCCCAGGCCGGGCCGGGTGAAATCCCCGACCACCGGGAACACCCGGTCGCCGATGAGCCGGTACAGTTCCGCTTCGTGGTGCCAGGCGCCTTTCAGGCGGTGATACGCCTCGGCCCGATCCGCCGCCCGGACCAGCACATAGATTTTGTTTTCGGAAAACCGGATCAATCCGGCGGCCAGCTCCGTGCCGAGAAAGCCGGTGCCGCCGGTCATCAGTATCGTGTCTCTCATCGTGTTCCCTTTCCGTCCCGACCCAAAGCGCCGTCGATATACGATTTCAAAAAGACGCCCATTTCCGCAAGGCTCTCCCTGTTTTCGCCGCGGCGGCGCAGCACGCGGCGGCGGATCCCTTCCTCATCGGCGGCGGCGGCGGACAGCGCCGTAAAGACCTTCTCACCCAGCGCCGCGTCGTCGACACGGAGCAGATACGTCTCTTCCATCGCCAGCTCCCGCATGATGCCGTCGAGCCGTTCGTCCATGGAGACGGCCACGATGGGGCAGCCCCCTTCCATGCTCAGCACGGCGCCGTGGTAGCGGGACGTCACCAAGGCGGAAAGGCGGCGCAGGACGCCGGTCATCACGTCGGCGGAGCGTTCCCCCGAGAGGAACAGCGCGCCGGGGCAGGCGAGCCGCGCTTTCAGGTCGCGGCAGGCCTTTTCGTCCAGCCGTTCCATCCCGATCAGCACCGGGAAATAATCGTGTTCCCGCAGGAATGCCCCGGCTCCCGCGGCGATTTCGTCGATATAGCGGCGGTAGGCTTCCCGCCGGGCCGGGGAGTCGCTGAAAAAGTACCAGCGGTCGTATTGCCCGGAGAGATCCCCGCCGAGCCGTCCCTTCAGCCATTTCCCCAGCGACGCCCGGACGGGCCAGCAAAAGGGGTCGATGACGGCGATGCCCAGCAGCGGCTTTTCGCCGTCCCAGCCCTGTTCCGTAAGAAGCCGGCCGGCCGTATCGGCGCTGACGGCGCCGTCATAGCACCAGGCCGCGTCGGTGCCGGCGTGGCCCTTCAGCCCCAGCGATCTCAGGGCGGCGAGGGAACCTTCGGTGCGGGTGATGAAATACGTGTCCCGGCAGAGCCGGACGGCGGCTTTTTCCAAAAAGGGTTCCATTTTCCCGATTTCGGAACCGTAGGCGATACAGGGCTTGCCCTGGGCGGCCATCACCGCCGCCGCCTCACAGAGGAACAGCGTCAGCGCGTTGGCGAAGGTGCTCTTCAGCGTGGAGCCCTCGCAGAGGATGGCCGCGTGGTGCCGGGAACAGACGCGGTACAGCTGCCGGGGGAACAGGGAGCTGAACGTCAGGACCGTGACGTCGTCATCAAAATACCCCGCCAGCGTCGCCGCGTCCAGGGTCATCACGGTGATCTCCACCCGATCCGCCCCAAAGACCTCTTTGACCTGGCGGGCGATGGCGGCGACCCGCACGTCGGAACCGGTGTTCCGCGCGCCGTTGTACCCCACCAAAAGGACTTTCAGCTTTTTCCCCGGCGACCATTCCTCATAAGAGCCGATCCCCAGCCGGGCAAGGAACTTTGTCCGCCGGGCCAGCGCCGCGATAACGTAAATCAAAAAACACAAAACACGATCCATACCATTCTCCCCGCCGCGGGACGACGCCGTTCTTTTCTTTATTGTATCATCGAAACGGCGTCCGCGTTTTTCTACAAATATCATACCACCGCAAAGCGTGTTTTGCAATCGCGCGCCGACGCCGGCCCGTCCTTTTTCCCTGCTTTCCCGGCGCGGGAGGCCAACGTCCGGCCTCAGGCCGGGCGTAAAAAAGTTTCGGTCAAAACAAAAAACGCCCCGCGAAGGGGCGTTAAAGCGCAGAATTTCTCGGCCAAAGTCACCTTTCATCCCCGGAGCGCCCGCCGCGCCCCTCTAAAACACCGCCGTCCCCGGCCCATTCCGCCGCGGCGGCCTCCCGTTCCGTCTCCCACTCGTTCCGAAGGGGCTCCGTCTCCCACTCGTTCCGGAAGGGTTCCTCCCCGGTCTCCCACTCATTGCGGAGGGGTTCCGGCTCCGTTTCCCATTCTTTGGGAGCGGGCTTTTGCCGGGCCTCGCGGATGGGGATCATCAGCACGTCGCCGGGGCGGACTTCCTCTTCCCGGAAGCGCGGATTGGCCCGTGCCAGCGCTTCGGCGGTGAGGCCGTAGCGGGAAGCGACGCTCCGCAGGCTGTCGCCGCTCCGTGCCGCGTAGCCGAGGCGCTCCACCGAGCCGGTGGGGATCCTGAGCGCCGTCGGCCGGGCCAGCCTCCCCCGGGAGAGGCCGGGATTCGCCGCCAGCAGCGCGCCGAGGGAAACGTGATAGAGGGCGGCGATGTCCTCGACGGTGTCGCCTTCGGCGGCGGAATGAGCCACGCCGTCGCCGGCGGAGGCGCGGCAGCCCAACCGGCGCGTGGGCAGGCGAACCGAGGTACCGGCGGCGATGTTCCCCTCGCCGAGGCCTTCGTTGAGTTCCGCTAATTCCTCGGTGTCGCGGACGTAGACCGCGGCGATGTCCGCGAGGGTCTGGTTCCCCGAGGCGATGTGGGGGCCGGGGACCCGCAGGACCTGACCGGGATCGATCCGGTCGCCGGCGAGGTCGGGGTTGGCCTTCATCAGCGCCGAGACCGGCAGGTTGTATTTCCGCCCGATCTTATAAAGGGAGTCGCCGGGTTTCACGGCGTAAACGCCGATGTCGCCGTTATCCCGCCGCGGGATGGCGACGCGGTCGATATCGTTGATGTCCTCGCTGTCGTCGATCCGGGGATTGGCGGCCAGCAGCGCTTCGAGGCCGACGCCGTAGCGGTCGGCGATCTCATAGAGGCTTTCGCCGGGGCTCCGGCGGTGGAACCCCGGCAGATAGAGCTGAGCGCCGGGAGAAAGGGCATCGGAGCCGATCTGCCCGTTCGCCGCGGCGAGGAACTCCCGGCCGACACCGAACCGCCGGGCGACGGAGGTCAGCGTGTCGCCGCGCTTCGCCACATAGACGCCGCCGTGGTTCACCGCCGTCTCCTTCCCGTCGCTCTCCCAGTCCGTTTTCGGCGGCTCGCCGGCCCAGACCGCCTGCGGAACCTCCGCCGCGGCGGCCTCCTCCGCGCCGCCGGGGATAAAGACCTTGTCGCCGGGGTAAATCTTATTCGGATCCCGGATCTGGGGATTCGCCCGGAGCAGCGCTTCCAGGGAAACGCCGTTCCTTCGGGCGATCTGCCAGAGGGTATCACCCTTTGCCACCGTAACCATTCGCATAGACGCATCATCCTTTGGGTTTTTTTCAAGAACATCCTATGCGCCGAAAGCCGCGATGATGCCGGGGCGAACACCGCGCCCGGAAGCGCCCGTCCCACGAAAAAAATGGCGTTCAGCAGGGATGATTCCGCTGTTCGCGGTCTTTTGACAGCAAAAAAACGAAACAATCCAAGGCGCGGAACAAAATTTTAAACATGAAATGTAAATTATTTCAAGGTGAATCTGTCATGTTCCCCTTTATTTTTCCCCCGAAATCTGCGATAATAGATTTACAAAGTAGTGTGTAGAAAAAAATAGAACACACACACAGGAGGTATTTCCATTATGGCAACTTTAGAATCCGTATCCAATTGTGTTGTAACCGGTAACATCGGTGCTGTCACTGGCGAAGTCCAGGCTCTCATCGACGGCGGCACTGAACCTTCCGCCATCATCAACGATGGCCTCATCGCTGGCATGAACATCGTCGGCCCCAAATTCAAAGCCGGTGAAATGTTCGTTCCCGAAGTTCTGATGGCCGCCAAAGCCATGGCCGCCGGTGTTGATCTCGTCAAACCCTTGCTCTCCGGCGACGATATGCCTTCCCTCGGCAAAGTCGTTCTCGGTACCGTCAAAGGTGACCTTCATGACATCGGCAAAAACCTCGTTGGCATGATGCTCGAATCCACCGGTTTCGAAGTCGTTAACGTCGGCATCGACGTCGCTCCCGAAAAATTCTTGGAAGCCGCGAAAGAATCCGGCGCCAAAATCGTCGCCATGTCCGCTCTGCTGACCACCACCATGC
The DNA here is from genome assembly GCA_902796855.1 of uncultured Bacillota bacterium. Classification (GTDB taxonomy): domain Bacteria; phylum Bacillota; class Dehalobacteriia; order UBA7702; family UBA7702; genus UBA7702. Next base: position 8,433 of record CADBQN010000051.1, read on the forward strand.
TGGCCATGAAAGAAACCGTTGATCTCTTCAAAGAAAACGGCATGGACACCAAACTCATCGTTGGCGGCGCCCCTGTCTCCAAAGAATTCGCTGATGAAATCGGTGCTGCCGGTTTTGCTCCCGACGCTGCTACCGCTTGCGATCTCTGCAAAGAACTGCTTGCCTAATCAGCTCGAAACAAAAGCTAACCAAAAGGGGACGATCGAAAGATCGTCCCTTTTTCATTTCCCCATCCCTCTCCCGCCTTATCACATGAAAAGAGGAATCCAGTGAAACGAACAAAAATCATCTGCACCATCGGCCCGGCCTGCGACGACGAAACGGTTCTGACCGCCATGATCCGCGCCGGGATGAACGTGGCCCGGCTCAATTTCTCCCACGGCAGCCACGCGGAGCACAAAGCCAGGATCGACCGGATCAAACGCCTCCGCGAAAAGCTCCGCGCCCCCCTTCCCCTTATGCTGGACACCAAAGGCCCCGAATACCGCGTCGGCACGTTCCGCGGCGGCATCGTCGCCCTGAAACAGGGCGACCGCTTCACCTTCACCGCGAGGGACATCGAGGGGGACGAAAACCGCGTCAGCGTCAGCTGGCCCGGCCTCGCCGCCGAGCTGGACGTCGGCGACGTGATCCTCGTCAACGACGGCCTCGTCAAACTCGCCGTCCGGGAAAAGACCGGCACCGACCTGATCTGCGAGACCCTCATCGGCGGGGAGATCAGCGACCGCAAGAGCATGAGCTTCCCGGGGAAAACGCTGTCCCAACCGTATCTCTCCAACCGGGACAGGGAAGACCTCCTCTTCGGCATCGCCAACGGCGTCAATTACGTGGCCTGTTCCTTCGTCTCCTCGCCGCGGGACGTGGAAACCGTCCGCGCCTTCCTCGACGAAAACGGCGGCGGCGACATCGGCCTCATCGCCAAAATCGAGAACCGCGCCGGCGTTGACAGCGCCGAGGCGATCTTAAAGCGCTGCGACGGCCTGATGATCGCCAGAGGCGACCTCGGCGTCGAAATTCCCTACGCGGAGCTGCCGGCAATTCAAAAGCGCCTTACCGCCCTGGCCGGAGAAAAAGGCGGCGTCACCGTCACCGCCACGGAGATGCTGGAATCCATGACCTCCAAACCCCGCCCCACCCGGGCGGAGATCTCCGACGTGGCCAACGCCGTTTTCGACGGCACCGACGCCGTCATGCTCTCCGGCGAGACCGCCGCCGGGCAATACCCCGTTGAGGCGGTGCGGGCCATGAGCGACATCGTCACCGAAGCGGAAAGGAACATCGACTACGCGGCGGCCTTCGACAGCCATCCTCTCTCCTTCCAAAGCAGCGCCGACGCGCTGACCCACGCCGCCTGCCAGCTCACCGTCGATACCGACGCCGCCGCCCTGGTAACGGCGACCAAAACCGGCCGTACCGCCGCGCTCGCCAGCCGCTTCCGCCCGCCCTGCCCCATTCTCGGCGTCACAACGGAGGAAAAAGCCTATCACAAAATGGCGCTGAACTGGAACGTCCGTCCCCTCCTCGTCACGGCGGAAGGAACTGCCGAGGATCGCTTCCGCGCCGCCCGTATCGCCGCGAAAACCGCCCTCCATCTCGAAAAAGATAATACCGTCGTCATCACCGCCGCCGATCAAAGCACCGCCGCCACCTCCGATCTCATCAAGTTAACCACAGTGGAATAGCTCTTTCCCATTGTGAGCAGTTATCTCCGCCAAAGAAAAATGAATGCGCACGCTGTGCGCCAGTGAGTAAAAGAGAAGTGATTTATCAGCGAATTAAAGCCACCGGCTTAGCCGGTGGCTTTAACTTCTTTGCGTTCAATCGTTTGCGAGGCCAATAGGAACGGACCCCGTTGGATTCCTCAGCCGTTGCGAACTTTGACCCGAGCGGCGAGGAAGGAAACCAGCAGGGTAAAGAAATATACCACCGCAATGAGGATCAGAGCGAGGGTGAGGAAGTAGAAAAAGGGGAAACAGCTCTCCGGCAAGGACGAGCCAAGCATATAAACCTTACCGACGCAAAGATAGATCAATAGCTGAGCTACAGTGGTGCCGCCGGCAAAGACAGAAAACAAGCGTTTTTGCCGCCGACCGGAAAAAGGAGTACCGGTCATTACTCTTTGCGCAACCAAAATCAGGAAGGAAAGAAAATTCCAAAAAATGACGCCACAGGTGAGAGCAAGCGGTGCCGTTACACACCAACCGAGAATCGGGATATTACCCAGAAAATTCCGAATCATTAGGACGCAGTACATGCTTCATCATCCTCCTTTTCCTTTTTTCCCCTATCCTTTAAGTCTTTAACGAGGCGAATGAGAAAATGGATCGTATACACAACGGTGAAGAGAAACAAGAAAAGTACAGGAAACAGCAGAGAAATAAAGTATCCCATTAACTCATCCATCTCAATGAAAAAATTACCGCTCCCGTTGGCAAAAAACTGAAATGTCAGGGGAACCGAATTCATGACGAGTATCGATAAATACCCACCTATGATGATGATAAAAGCAAGCTTCCAACGACGATGGCTAAAGGTTTTCTTAAAGTAAAAACGGGAGAGTAACGCAACCAAACAGCAGATTAAGATACAAACCCCATCCCCCGCATAAATCAAGATATAATTCAGTATGCCATTCGATTCCGGGATAAAACGAAAAAAGAGGGAGAAAAAATCAATACAGAAATTAATCAGGGAATTTAACATAATAACCTCCCTATTTCTTTATTCAATGCGAATTGAGCTGACCGTTATAGTAAAACCGATTGAGTAAACCACAAACGGCACGTTGAGTGCGGGCCAGATTATCTTGCGTTTTATTTTTAGCGGTAGCACGTAACGCCGCAGAGGATGAATTAAAAAGGGAGCAATCATGATAAGTTGCTTTGGCCAAACCCGCAAAGTTATTCGACATAGCAATAAAAGTGGAATCATAAACATAACGATAAGATTGATATGTCATTGTGGTAGTACAATTCCGGACAGAATCGGTATCTGCCCACGCTTCATATTGTGCATGGTTGGTTGCTCCGGCAATTTTATTACTTGCATGATATGGATTATTCAAATCTTCCAAATAGTGAATCGCCAAACCCAATTCCTTATATGCCAGATAACGATGATTATTATCAGTTATTCGAGCATTTGTAATGGCATTATAAAAGTGATTATTAAAAAAAGTATAAGCGTTTCTAGTAGTAGACCCAGTCCAACTTTTTCCCGTATCAGGATTATAAAAATGAGCTTCAAATGAATTGATTGGATTTATCTCCCATTGAACAACTACTTTGGGGCCATTCTCTTCCGCTATTTTATCCGCATACCATGAATAGTAATGTACCCAATATTTTCCGGTTCTCAAAAGATTGTTATATCCTACCGGTTCTTGCATTTTATTATAAATATAAGTCCGTCCACCTTCACCGGTGTTCTGTTTTAACAATTCAAAAGCTTTGTCCGTTAATGTTTGATGGCCCACTGCTGCCCAACTCAAAGTTGCTCCGTTGGAAACTTCGGTAGTCATTATCGGCACTTCACAATAAAAATTGGGCCCATGAAGATCTGCCATTTCTGTGTCGAGATTCTCAAAGTCAAAACCGAGGTCAATTAATTCCTCATCCGTTAGCGTAATATCTTCCGCATCACCTGTATCAATGTAGCTGATAGAACTTCCACCGGGGAAAATCAGTGTAGGCTTCGTATCAAAAAGGATATACGTAGAAATAACTTTCACACTTTCCGAACGACGCAAGGGTTGTTGCGGATTAAATTCCGAAATTTCATTTCCATTAAAAATACCAGCCCTAGTCATTGCATCCACTTCTTCTTCCGCCCAAAGGGAGATAGATTCCGAATCATCATATTCCGGAGTATCGAGAGCTTGTTTTAATTCTTCATATTCCTGTAATGTTAAACGCTGTTGACTGTCATCGTTTAATTCATAATTATTTTGTTCCAAAACAGGGCTTTCTGTGATCTTAGCATAGCGATCCATCAGAACGGCAGCTTCTTCTCTTGTTATATAGCTGTTCGGACAAAAAAGATGATGGCTTCGCCCTTGAACAATCCCCTGTTGATATGCCCATTCTACTTGAGGAGCATACCAAATGTTCGTATCCACATCATCAAAAGAGGGCCGGCCTGAATAAACCGATAGATTTATTTTAGCCGCGGAAGCCAGCATCGTAACAAATTGAGCTCTTGTTACGTAGTCATCCGGCGCAAAGCTGCTTGCGTTTATGCCGTTAATTACGCCTAATTGCACCAAGTGCGAAAGGAATGGTTCATACCACGCGTCTTTTGAAACATCGTTAAATTTTTCATAAACATTCACATTAACATCATCAATTTTTTCCGGAGAAATAAAAGTAATAGAATTGTTGCTTTCATCGACAAGCATCGCCGTCGCCTTAATCATTGCTTGTTCTTCCAATGAAACGAAAGGCTCTTCGGCAAAGACACCAACAGAAAGCACTGCCGTAAAACATATAATCAAACCTATGACGAAAAGAGTTTTTTCATAACTATACCTTCCTGAAAAAAATTTTCTCTAACTCAATCTTCTGTTTTACACTCAAATAATTTAATCTCCTTACGAAACGATATTTAAAACCTACCCTCCTTTCCACAGCATCATCAGAAAAATAATCATGTTACATTATCCTTTTGATGATTAAAAAAAAAGACAAAAAGTTTCTATCTAAAACTTCTCATCCCTGTTTTAATGCTATCATGAACGTACTGTTTTGTCAACACAGTTTGTAAAAAAGGATCATGTCAAGCAGTTCTGGGTTTTTTAAAAAAAGGAGGCAGAAAGAGATCAAAAAAACGGAACATTCCAAAAAAGAAACGGGATCACCGGCAGAACCGGCGATCCCGTTTCCTCTGTCCCCTTAAACGACGGGTTAAAAACGCTCCGCGGGCGCGGGCTGTCCGCGGAGCAAACGGGCCGCGAAGCGCCGAAACGGGCGAGCCGCCGCGGCTCATCCTCACTCCCCGCCCCCGACGCGCCACTCAAAGAAAGCCTGCTCCTCGGGGATTACCCCCTGCAAAAGGGACGCCCCGTACCCGGCGAGGCGAAAGCCCTCGCGGAGATAGAGACGCTTCGCCGCTTCGTTTTCGGCCCAGGTGTCGATGCGAATCACCCGCTTTCCCCACTCCGCGGCGCAGGCCTTGGCAAAAGAGACCATGCGGGCGCCGTACCCCCGGCCGCTTTCCGCCGGCGGCACGCAGAGGGTGTGGACGACAAGGACTTCCCCGCCGTCGGCGGGAAAGAGCCAGGGCACGTCAGCGTATTCCCGGGGCTGGTCGCCGTTGAGCACCATGGAGCCGCGAACGGCGCCGTCTTCCTCCAGCACGAACATCTCCCCGGCGGCGATCTTCGCCGCGGCGTAGTCTTCGGTGGGATAGAGACCCAACACCCAATTGGAGGAAGTCCCGTGTTCCCGTTCAAACAGCAGCAGCGAGCGATAGCCGCCGCCGACGGCGGCGAGATCCGCCTTTTTTGCGATCCGAATCATATCCGCGCCTCCGTTCCCAAGGTAATGACAACAGTATACAGTCATTCCCCCCAAAAAGCAAGCCGGCGGGGAAAAGCAAGTCATATTCACTTATTTTTCCCGGAAATCAAGTCTATCTAACTCTATCCCCTCCGGTTATTTTTTAAAAGAATCGCCGTTATACAGGGAAAACAGGAAATCACAAGAATTGGCACGGTTTTTGCGTATACCATAGGTATCTGATTTTATCAAGGAGGTAATCATATGATCAATCGCAAAAGCGCCGCGACAACCCGAATCAAAGGTTTCGGATTAACCATGTTTTCCGACGATGAGCTGAATGAAATTCATTGGGCCACATTAGAAGTATTGGAGAAAACCGGCATCAAAGTATACGATCAGGAAGCGCGGAATTATTATAAAGACGCTGGATGCCATGTCGATGACGAATCCATGCTCGTTAAAACTCCCGGCTATATCCTGGAAGACGGGATTCGCCGCGCGCCGCATAAACTGGCGCTCTATGGCCGCGAGGAAAAGAACAATATCGTCTTGGAAGGGAAAAAAGTCCATTTCTGCAATTTCGGCGAAGGCGTCGCCATCGTCGACCCTTATTCCGGTGAAATCCGGGAGACACTTGAAAAAGACCTCATCAACCTCGCCAAATTCTGCGATTACCTTGATGAATTCGATCTGGTATTACGAATGGTAGCTCCTCACGATGTTCATCCCTCTCTTCACCCCATTGTATCCATGGAAGCTTGCCTAAACAATACCACAAAGCCGTTTATTCTCGGCGGCGTGTTGGAACATCACGTTCCCTATATTCACAAAATGGGTTGCGCCGCTGCCGGCGGCAAGGATGCCTTACGAGAAAGACCGCTTTTCGGCGTCAACTGCTGTCCCACATCACCACTGCAAATCACAAAAGATACCGCCCGTTCGCTCATTTCAATGGCGAAATTAAATATCCCGCTCAATAGTCTTTCTATGGCCATGGCAGGAGCAACATCCCCGGTAACTTTGGCCGGAGCATTAATTTGTCATAACGCCGAAGTTCTCGCTTCTATCCTTTTATGTCAAACGGTTTCTCCCGGAACACCCGTAATTTACGGCAGTTCCACCACAATAATGGATTTAAAAACCACCGTAGCGCCGGTAGGATGCCCGGAATTCGCAATGCTGAACGGTGCCGTCGCCGCCCTCGCTCAGTATTACAAACTCCCAAGCTGGGTCGCAGGGGGGTAGGTTGACAGCAAAATCATGGACGCCCAGGCCGCTCACGAAGCTACCTATTCCGCTCTGATGACCGCGTTGGCAGGAGCCAACATCATCTACGGACCGGGGATGCTTGATTTCGGCATCACCGTCGATTACGGTCAGCTCGTTTTGTCCAATGAAGTCATTAAAATGGTGCGCCGCAGTTTAGACGGGATCGATATCGCGCCGGAAACATTGGCTGTGGATATCATCGACCAAGTCGGCCCCGGCGGCAATTTCATCTTTGACGAGCACACGATGAAACACATGTACCGGGAGCAGACACAGCCGGATTTAATCAACCGCAAAATGCGCTATGCTTGGGAGGAAGACGGGAAGAAGGATCTAACAACGGTGGCAAAGGAAAAAGCCATCAAGATTCTGGAAGAGCATCAGCCCACGCCGTTACCGGACGACATTCGCGAAAAGGTGACCGCCATCGCCGCGGAAGCTAAAAAAGCGCTGCTTAAGGAATAGAGTTTTTCATTCCCACAGCGACGTCATACAGCAATCAGCCGATAGCGAAGAAAAACAGAATACATTTACCGTTTTCCCCATAAAAACAGGAGGAAATAATATGGATAAAAGCGGATTATTTTCAACGATCCATTTTTTGGAGGAACGCGATTACGATCGCATCCACCAGGCTTCTTTAAAGATTTTAGCCGATACCGGCGTCGTCTTTCAAAATGATGAAGCCGTGGAAATTTTCAAAAAACACGGAGCGAAAACCGACGGACGTCGGGTCTACATCAGCAAGGAAATGGTCGATCAAGCCATCTCCACGCTGGTGAGAACGTACAAATTTCATGCCAGAAATCCAAAAAAATCCGTCATCATCGGAGAAGATTTCTGTGTTCAACCCAACGCCGGTGCCGTTTACATACAAGACACGGATCATGGCCGACGTTTAGCTACCATCGAAGATTACGGCAATATGATGCGTTTGGCGCAAGCCAGCGATGTCATCAATGTAGTCGGCGCTCACCCCTTAAATCCTGCAGACGTTCCCGATCAATACAAACACCTGTACATGGGGTACGAAGTTTTAAAAAATACTGACAAACCCACCCTCGGCTGGGTCATGACGGGGAAAAACGCCGGGCAATTTTTGGATATGGTCGATATTGCCCAAGGACGTTCACCTGGCGATCAAATTGACGGGCAGTATGTCAATTTCAGTGTTAATCCTTTAAGCCCCCTCTCCTGGGCCAACGATACGCTGGAATCCATGATGGAATATTGCCGCCGCGGGCAGGCGGTCTATTTGCTGCCCTGCATCATGGCGGGGCTTACCGGCCCCATGAAACCTTTGGGCATGATGGTGCTGCAAAATACGGAAATCCTTTCGGGCCTCGTTTTTTGTCATCTCATCAACCCCGCCGTCCCCATTATTTATACACCGTCATCCTCAGCGGGCTACATGAAACAGGCGACCTATATCACGGGAACACCGGATATGTCCCTGATCAACGCGCCGCTGTTGCTGATGGCGCACGAGTATTATCATATGCCCTCCCGCTGCATGTGCGGCATGACCGACGCCAAAGTCCCGGATATGCAGGCTGGGCTGGAAACCATGCAAAATATCATGATGGCCGTTTTTTCGGAAGTGGATATGATCAATGAATGTCTTGGTGTTTTAGATGCCATTATGACGGTATCCTACGAAAAACATATCGTCGATGAAGAGATCATCAAACGCTGTCTTTACCTGAAGGCCGGCATTAACCTTTCCGATGAGGCACTTTCCGTCGACGTCATTGAGGAGGTCGGCCCCGGCGGCAGTTATCTCACCCATCCCGATACATTGGCTCATTTCCGGGAAACCTTCACCAATGACATTTCCGAATGCGAACGGTACACCGATTGGGAAGTCGAAAAACACGATATTATCCAACGGGCCAATCTGCGTTACAAAGAGATTCTTGCTCAAGCTCCGGAGACGCTGTTAGATGCCGAAACCGACCGTGATCTGAGAAATTATATGGAAAAATGTATGCGCTGAAAATTGCCCCACAAAATAGGCGCGGCGAAAATCTTTCTTGCCGCGCCTTCATAAAGCAAACATCGAACCCGTTTGCTTTCTCCGCAAAGAGGATGTCCCTAAAGGGACATCCTCTTTATTTAACAACAAGATTTCCACCGCCAAGTAGAGCGACTCCTTCCCTTTTTACGCCCCCTTTCGGGCATAAAACGATTGCGTCACACCATTACTTGAGGATTTTCCGCCACTTCAACTTCGGCATCGGCAATGATAGCACGGAGTTCTTTTTTCACTTCGTCGCTTAATTCCACCGAAGGACGATGGTTGGCAATGATATCGTCGGCGATTTCATCAGCTCTTGCAGCGGTATCCCTGCCTCCTGTTTCCGCTTCCCAGCCGGTTCTCGTTTGCCGGTCGAAAAGGACACTGCTGGAATGGTATCCGCGCAACAGTTTCATCGTGAGATCATACCCCATATAGTTCCCGCCGGGACAGGCTTCGATGATATCGTTTACAGCCAAAGTTTCATCATTAACGGGGATACCTTCCATTAAGCGACGCACCATTTTAATAGTCTCATTATCCAATACGAGCTGGCCGTGGCTGTAAGAGATCCCTGCCTCTAACAGTCCTGCGCCATAAATCAGATTCGCGCCGGAAAGCATTGTCAGCAAAGCAGTAATTGTCTTTTCGTGTCCGCATTGAAAATCACAACCTTTGCTGTCAGTCTATCCACCCGCAACCCAGCTGGGGATACCGTAATACTGAGCGATTTTCGCAGCGGCACCGTTTAAGAGGGCCACTTCGGGAGAGCCCATCGGCGTGGTGAGATAACGCATATCAAATACCATGGAGGAACCACCGAAAATCACCGGAGAGCCTTTGCGCACGGCTTGATTCAAAATGATACCGGTAAGAATTTCCGCCGTATAGACCACCAGTGAACCGGCCAAGGTGATCGGGCCGGACATACCGCCCAGCACCATCGAGAGAATATTGCAGGGAATGCCACTGCGGGCGCTGGTGACAATGGCATTGCAGACGTGACGGTCGAACTTGAGCGGGCTGATTGGACAGCAATTGCAAATAAATGTCGGCCGTTGAGAAAGGGCGTCGTGACCACCGGCGACAACGGCCGCCATATCGATGATTTTTTGAGCGCGATAACCGTTGCCGGGGCCATAGGCCATAGGTTTTGTTGTGTTGATAAAGACCTCTTCCGCTTCGTGGAGGGGAGCAGTATCTTTAGGTTGATCCCCGGCGGTAAGAGTGCGCAACACGATATCGATTTCATCTAAAGCGTCGGCGACGAGAGCACTCTCACCGATATCCGCCTTCACCGACGGACGCGGTTTGCCTGTTTTACTGTCGATGATTTCCACGCCTTGGCCAAAAGTACTCATATAGACGCGATTTGTTTCAACAACGATGTTATTTTGATCGTCTCTGCCGTAGAGGAAAAATTGACCGGGCGTGGAACGAATGGCGTCTTCCACCATCCATTCGGGAAATTTAACGATGCCCGATTTAAAATCGACATTGGCTCCGGCGTCGGCTAAAATCCGCTGAGACTCTTCAGTTTCAATCCAGGAGCCGGAAAGCTTTAAAACTTCCAGCACAGCCTGGTGGATCATGGCAAGTTCGTTTTCAGTCAAAAAACCGAGAAGAATACCGCCGCAGGAACTGGTATCGGAAAAAAGATTGCGACGAATCATATGAGAACCTCCTTTTTATTCTATACTATTTGCAAATTCCATACCAAAATAAACCATTGGCAATAAGCTCACGCCATTCCCCTCTTTAGTAAGGGGAAACACTGTTTTCACCGAGCTTTAAAACCGTTTACGGCAGGGAAAAATAACTCTTTCTGAATCACATCATCTCTCTTTTCAAATCTATATAACTTCAAATGACTTCAAAGCGTCTCCTTCCGCCGTTCTCCCACGAAAAGGATGAGGATCATATCGGATTCGAGGGCTCCGTCGGATTTGGCGGATTCGACACAGAGGAATTCTCTTTCGCGATTTTTTCAGAAACATACAGTTTGGGGCTTTTACCGAAATCATGATGAAGCCATTTCGACACCGAGATGATAAAAAGGAGTAACAAGAGTAAAATGGGAACACTGGTCAAAACGGAAGAGAGCTTCACTACGTTCATGCCGCCGACAACCAACAATGCCATCGTAGCAAAGAAAATGAACAGTGCCCAAAAAACACGGAGCCAAAGCTTGGGTTCGGCGGCGTATCCCACTTCTTTGCTGGTAACGTTCGCCAACGTATACGCGGCGGAGTCGATACCGGTGGCCTGAGCGACCATCAGCAGCAACACAAAGAGGGGGATCACGACTTTCGCCGCCGGTAAAGTACAAAACATTTCATAGATAGCCACAGGTCCTCCCCGATCATTGAGGATGGAGACGAGATCAAGACCTATATTAAAATAGACATGCTGACCGTAACTGCCGATAATGGCAAAAATAATTATAGTTCCACCGGCAGCGACAAAAATCATATTCGCCAAAAAAGCGCGAATCGTTCGCCCTTTGGAAATTCGCGCCATGAACAGACCGATGTAAATCGCCCACGACACCCACCACGCCCAATAAAACACCGTCCAATTCTGGGGAAATCCCGATTGGGTGATGGAGTCCGTATAGAAGCTCATACGCAAATAGTTTTGGAGCATATTGCCGAAAGAATCACAAAAATTCGAGAGGATCCAGCCTGTCGGCCCGACGACAAAAATAAAGGCGATAAAAAGCATGAACATTGCCATATTAAAATTGGAAAGCTTCGCGATACCGGAATAAAGCCCCCTTACACAGCTCCAGGTATAGATCAGCGTGAAAAATCCGCCGATCATGAATTGCAGCAGCAGGGAATCGTTGATGCCCAAATATTGGGAGATCAATCCGGAAATCATGGGAAAGACAAAACCCAGCGAGGTAGCAAAACCGCCGATCATACCGACAACAACCAACACATCGATGGCAATACCGAGTTTACCGTAAACTCGCTTTTCCAAGACACCACTACAAGCATAGCTGGCCTTGAAATGGAAATGCCGCCGATTGTAGTAACAATAAGCAAAGGCGATGGCCGGAACGGCGAAAATGGCCCAGGGTGTAAAACCCCAGTGAAAATAGACATAGGACATCGACCACTCCCTGGCGGCAGCGGAAAAGGGTTCCAGACCGAAAGGCGGCGCGCCCAGATAATAAAGAGGTTCCACACAGGCCCAATACATTGCGCCGGCGCCGATGCCGGCGCAGAAAAACATGGCGATCCAGGTAAAGGTTTTAAACTCCGGCTGGTCTTCGGTACTTCCCAATTTCACGTTACCGAAGCGGCCGACCATCAACCAAATGGCAAAAACGAGACAGATGAAGGCAATCCCTTCAAAGAGCCAATCCAGGCTAAAAGTCAGGACGTGCATCAGTTGGTCGACAACACCTTGAGCGGCGTCTTGGAAAATAATCAGCGGACCGTAAACAACAAGACAACAAAAAACCGAAATACAAAATACGGATCGGTGTACTTCAACACGATCTTGGATTGGTGTTTTAAGTTGAGCCATATTTTCACCTTCCTTCCGCTGCAACAAGAAAGATACGCCGTTTGAGTTTTCCTTACATGGCGTATCTTTCTTTCTACAGACGATTTATTTATTCTGGCTCAAATAATTCTTCCGTAGTTTTTCTTTCCTGCATTTTCTCTATGGCGGCAGTTTCCGGATCATCCACCGGCAGATATTCTTCTTTCACTTTATAACCTTCCACGGAAATCACTTTTCCTTCATCATTCCGTATGACCCAGCCATTTTTCACCTCTTTATAAAAGGCAATCACCATCAAGGTGATAATAAATACCGCCGGAACCGATCCGATGATGGTAATACACTGCGCCGGGGAGATACCGCCGATTAACAACAGGGAAATGGCGATAGCCCCCACGCCCAAAGACCAAAAGATACGGTTCCATCTCGGAGGTTCCTCACTGCCCTGAATGGACTTGCTGGTGACCATGGCCATGCTGTAGATATTCCCGTTCAGCAGTGTTTGCATGGACATAAAACCATAAACCATGAGGATGGGATAGAGGAATTTTACGAAGGGAATGTAATCCCAAAGAGCAACGATCGCCTCTCCCTGGCCGACAGTGGCAATAATACCGGCAATATCGATCGTATGGTTCTGATAGGTATAAATGGAATAATTCATAAAAACGCCAAAAAACAGCCACGAACCGATGGTTTGAGCCAACAGCGAGAAAACTACAAGTTGACGAACGGTGCGGCCTCTGGAAATTTTCGCGAAGAATATCCCTGTCTGAATGGCCAGCGCCAAATACCAACACCAATAAAATACCGTCCAGCTTTGAGGTGTTCCCGAACCGGCAAAAGTGTCGGTATCAAAAGTCAATCTCAATACATTATGAATATAAATGCCGATATTATCAACCATAGCGTTGAGGAGATAGGTGGTAGGCCCCACAATCAGCAAGAACACCAAAATCCCAAAACCGAGATAAACACGAACATCGCTGAAAACCCGTATTCCCTTAGACAAACCGGTATAAAGTAACAGCGCCATGACGATGGACCAGAGAATAATGACAAAGGATTCCGCCCCAAAGGAAATCTGCGTTCCGAAAACGCGTCCGATAATAGCAAACAACGTTGGCACATTCACACCAATGCAGGTCACGACACCGGTTAATAAGGAAATGGCGAACAAAGCGTCAATGGTCTTCCCGAGAACACCCCTTTGTTTTTTTTCTCCAAGAATGCTGATGCACGCTGTGGAGGGACGAACATCTTTCGATTTTTTACAAAAAATCTGATAGGCCGTAACAACACCCATCAACGTCGCTGCGGTAAAAGCGATAATGCCCCAATGGTGGAGAGGAAAAGCCGGCGCCATATACAGCGCTTCCATGGAAAACGGCTCAACGCCTTCAATCGGGGCCTGATAATAATAGAACCATTCAATGGATGTCCAGGTAAGAACGCCAAACCCGGCCACGGCGGTGAACATCATACCCAGCCAGGAAAAGGTCGAAAACTCCGGTTTTTCCTGGCCAAACCTTTTTTTACCGATGGGATGAACACACAAAATAATGCAAATAACAACAATCACACCGTAAAACAGCTCAAAAAACCATCCGAAATCGGCGCAGATAATTTTCCACGCCAGCAACCCAAGAACTTCTCCCGCACCGCTGGGGTTGGCGACAACCCACGCCACAAGGGCAATAACCCCAACCAACGGCGGAATAAAGACCCACGGTTCAACCGACAATTTCCTTTTTTCTTTCTCAGCCATTCAATTTCCCCCTTTACAAAGATATCATCGCAATTACATCCCGTGCATTCGCGACCTACTCTTAATTTATGCAAAATCCATGCCATTTCGTTTTTTTATTTCCAATTTCATTTTGCCTGCGTATCATTATCAAAATCACTTTTTTCTCCGTAATTTCCCTAAAAAGATGAAGAAAAATGACTTAAAAAAGTCAAAAAGACTTATGACAGCGGAAAAATGGCCGCGTTTCCCTCATCAAAGGAATACTGTGCATCAATGGGGAAAACGCCTCCCAGTCACCGAAGGAACACTTTGTCGATAAACAATCATGGTATAATTTATAAAAATAATAGATAATAAGTTTGCTTTTCCCGATTCGAGAAAAACAAACTTTCATAAAAAAGGAGAAAGAATGAAATTAAAAAAAAACTCCCTCATTCATTCCAATGAGATCTATAAAAAAATCCTCGACAGCATGCAGGACGACGTTTTCATCACAGATTCTCATTATAAAATCATCTATATGAACGGCGCCTGCCGACATCTATACAACTGTGATCCGGAGAAATGTGTCGGCAAAACCATTTTTGATATGGTCGATGCCGGCTACTACTCCCCACCTCTGGCCCCCATTATCATGGAACGGAAAACAACAATAACAATGGAACAAATGACGTGCCTGGGAATAAAAGTTTTATCGACAGGCACGCCTCTTTTTAACGAAAAGGGAGATATTGAGATGATCCTCTTTTTGAGCCGGGACATCTCCGAATTGGAGGCTCTGAAGTATGACGTTGAAGAAACAAAAAAGCTCCTCGGTCACTACGAAGAAGAAATCCGTACCTTACACAGAGATGAGCTTTCCCTGTTTGACGTTATTACCCAAAACAAAAAAACGTTGGATTGCTTCCATGAGGCAAAAAAGATCGCCAAAACCGAAGCCAGTGTTTTATTGACCGGTGAAAGCGGCGTCGGCAAAAACGTCTTTGCCGATTTTATCCACAAGGTCAGCAACAGAAGGGACAAACCCTTTGTACAGATCAACTGCGCGGCGATTCCGGAGAACCTTTTGGAATCGGAGCTGTTCGGCTACTGTGCCGGCGCTTTCAGCGGCGCGGACCGCAAAGGCAAGGCCGGTTTGGTGGAAATCGCCGACAAGGGAACCCTCTTCCTCGATGAGATCGGCGAACTGCCGCTGATGCTCCAATCGAAACTGCTTCAGTTCGTTCAGGAAAAGACGTTTATCCCCGTGGGAGGAAAGACGACGAAAAAAGTGGATGTCCGTCTGATCACCGCCACCAACCAAAGCCTTCAAAAAATGGTCGAGGAGCGAAAATTCCGACAGGATCTTTATTACCGTCTGAACGTGATCGAAATCAATCTGCCGCCGCTGAGAGAGCGTCAGGAGGATATCCCGATCCTCTGCGACCACTTCCTTTCAAAAATCAACAGCAAATACAGGACTTACGGCGTGCTGGATCCCAACATCATCCCTGTTTTGCAAAAATACGCCTGGCCCGGCAATATCCGGGAATTGGAACACGTTCTCGAACGGCTGGTCTTAACGGTAGATAACGACATCATTTCCGCCAAACACCTTCCCCAGCAGATCAAGGACGCCGCCGGACTCAAAGAGGAACCCGCCGAGCAAAAAAGCGCCCCTTCGGTTCCGGAGGAAATAACAAAGAAATCCTATCGTGAAATCGAGATCGAACAGATTCTCAAATTATACGAAGAACTGCACAGTTCCTATAAAGTCGCCAAAGAGCTGCACATCAGTCAAAGCAAAGCGACACGGATCATCAATAAATACTCAAAGGCAAAAAAATCATGACGCAAAGAAGCCGCCGTTCCGAGCAAACTGTCCGGAGCGGCGGCTTCCCGCTTTTCTGTTTTTCCGTATTCTTCCGAAAAATCGAAAGACGACATCTGGAGCCATTCTGTCAAAGCGAACCGAACCGCTCACTTCTCCCGCCGATCGACCAAAGCGAGGACACCGGCGAGGACGGCGCAGCCTACGCCGGCGATGGGCCAGACGATCCAGGTCGTATCCCAGCTGTCACTGAGGAAGCTCCAGGTCAGGTAGACGAGGACGGCGGCGAGCCAATAGATGCCGTAGACCGGGCCGAAACGACGGCGGCGGCGCTTGTTTTCCCGGGTGTAATCCTCCTCTTCCAGCAGCATCTGGAAGGAACCCCAGATAACGGCCGCCTGCACAATGAGCCGGACGCCGGCGGCGACGAGCAGAAGCAGCAGGCAGACGCCGCAGCAGGCGGCAAAATCGTTGTCGCCGAAGAGGAGCGCCGACCCGAACAGCGGCACCGTCGCGAGGACGCAGAGGACGACGCCGAGGACGGTATCTCTGGTGTGGGTCGGGACATAGGCCGCCCGCATCTCTTTGACGAGGCCGGAAACGCCGTAGGCCGTTTCGATGGTTTCCTCTTCTATATAGTCGTATTCTTTCGTCTTCAGCCCGTAAACGACGAATACCGCTACCGCGGCGGCAACGAGCAAAAAGAGACAGATCAGCCCGAAGGCGGCGGTCCGATCCTCGGAGAGGCCGATCACCCCGGCCTCGGCGGCGGCGGAGAGAAAGACCAGCGGCACGGCGGCGGCGATGCACAGGGCCACGGCCAGCGAGACCCGCTTTGCCGACGCCCGTTTCAGCGTCAGGAACGACCGGGCGTCGGCCAGGGAAACGACGCGAACGGGACCCGCCGCGGTGTCGGTTTCCGCGGTGTCGGCGGCGGTCTCCTCGTCTTTTAACAGATAGTCGGTGGAGACGCCGAAGAGCCGCGACATTTCAATGACGCGGTTCAGGTCCGGCGTCGCCTGGGCGCTTTCCCATTTCGACACCGACTGACGGCTGACGCCGAGCTTTTCCGCCAGTTCCTCCTGGGACATGCCCTGTTTTTTGCGTAGATCGGTAATTTTATCGGCCAGGATCATTTTGAAAACTCCTTTGCTGTTTGATGTCTGAATCATAGCGAAAAAACGGAAAATCCGCCACCAATTTCCCTTGGCAATTTGTCAACCGGCGGTTGCGTTTTTGTCAGCACGGCTCCGAGCAGGCATTTTTATCTTCAAAGCGGAACTCCGCCAGCGCGTGGGGCACATCGCCCACATAGACGCCGACGATGTGTTTTCCATCCTTTTCTCCGTATTTCAGCGTCACGCCGTCCCCTTCCCTCACCGGGCGGGTGTAAACGAGGCGGAACGACTCGATCTCGCCTTCCTCCCAGAGCGACCGGGGCAGCGCTTCCAGTGCGAAGGTGACGTAGCGCGTGTTGTGCACATGACCGTTGAAGTCGATGTCGTCCCGGCGGAGGGCAAAGGGCGTTTCGGCCCGATACGCGGCAAGGGGGCGCAGCTTCGGCGCGGGTGACGCGAAAACGTCCCGTTCCTCGGGGCGATAGGCGGCGAACATCGATTCGTCGATCCGCATCGGGCGGCCCGTTTCGGAATTGAACAGCGCGAATTTCCCCTCGGCCAAAAGCACCTCGCGGCCTTCCCCGTCCGTGACGGTATAGCCGCGGCGGATAAAGGCCGAGGGTGCCTGTCCCATGGCCCAGGTGGCAACGGTCAGCGTTTCCCGGTCGGCGGGGCGGCGAAGGATCTTCAGCCGCCATTCCACCAGCACCCAGATGATGCCGTCGCCGCGGTTCTCAATGACGCCGTCGCTCACCGCAGCGGAATGATGGGTGCCGACGTCTTCCAACAGGCGCAGCAGCGCCTCACAGGAGAGTCTGCCGCCGCGGTCGGCGTCGGACACTCTCGGTCTCACGGTTTCCTCAAAGAACATTGTTTTTCACCTTTCTCTTTCTTTTCTGTCTCTCCATTTAAAAAAACCGCCCCGGGGCGATTTTTTTAATATTCCGCCGCCGAAACGGGCACGAACCTCCCGCGGTTCAGCCCTTCGCACCACTCTGAGTGTCTCCGGCCCA